>CACZRK010000378.1 GCA_902783515.1 uncultured Coriobacteriaceae bacterium
TCCTCAAGCTCCTGCTGCGCGCTCACGAGCGCGTCGATCTGGTTGGCGTCGTGCTCCTGGATCGAGTTGAGGTACTCCACGGCGGAGATGAGCGTCGGGAAGTCATCTGACGACAGGACGAGGGACAGCAGCGCGTTCACGCCGGTCTGGTACTTGTAGCTCGTCTTGATCGCCGCGGCGGCGTGGTCGCGCAGCTCGGGAAGCTGCGCCTGGAGCTCTGCGATGCGCGCCTCGTTCTCGTCTATCTGCCCCTGCAGCTCCGTCCGCGCGGCGACGGCGTCGTTGTAGGCGGACGCGGTCTGCTCGACGCGCTCCTGCAGCTCCGAGGGCACCGCGCTCGTGTCGGGGCTGCTCTGCTGCTGGAGGGTGGTCGCGTCCACGCTCGCGACGTCCTCCGCGGCGTGGGCGTACGTGGTGTCGCGCGTGGCAACGGCCGGGATGGCGAGGGCGCACATCATGGCGCACCCCGCGAAGACCCGGAAGGCGGCGCCGCGCGAACCTCTGTGTGTCTTCATACGACTCCTCTGCGCGGGGCGCATCACGCGCGTCCGTCTCCGGGCACGCGTTCCGCGCCTCACGCGGACGGGGAAATTGACCCCATTGTACCCGGATTCCAAAATGGCCGTCCGCACGGTCGCCTCCGAGGGACCCCGTCGCGGCGCGGTGACGCCTTCGGAGCAGGAAATATCGACAGTTCATCGGTAAATGTCGCGTAACGCACGGCAGGCTGTGACGCTTCTGCGGAGGCGGTCGCGCGTGCGTCGCGCGTCTGACGTTCGGTTGGCGCGCGGCGAGACCGGCGCATGCGCGGGAGCAAGGTGCGTGCGAAGCCGTCAGCCGAGCCCGGGGTTTCGCGCGCACGAAAAGGGGGATGCCACGCGCGGTGCGTGACATCCCCCTGATGCGAGCTCGTGACGCCGGTCGACGTGCGCCTCGCGGGTCGCGCGTCGACCGGGAGCGGGCTGATCTCTTACGCCTCGGCGCGCTTGCGGCCGCGACGGGCGGGCGCGGCGTGCTCGGCCTCGGGCTCCTCGACGGCGTCGGCATAGCCGAGCGCGACGAGCAGGGAGTCCAGGCGGCCGCGCGTGGTCGGGTAGCTCATGTTCAGCTTCGTGCCCACGTCCTTCAGGTTGCCGCGGCAGGAGATGAAGGTCTCCAGGAAGGAGAGCTGCTCCGGGGAGAGACGGGCGAAGCGGCCAAGCGTGAAGTCGCCGGAGACCTCGGTGCCGCAGTTGTCGCAGTGCAGGACGCGGGCGTGCATCGCGTGCCCGCAGGCAGGGCAGGTGCCCGGAATCTCATACGTCGTATCAGCCATGGAAATGACCTCTCTGTTCACCCATTCCGATCATATTGCGGCATCACTATAGCACGTGATCGATAAAATAACTGAAACAGACGTCAAACTCATAGAACCATGCAATGTTTCGACAACATCGGTCAATTTGGCGCATTGCGCTGTCAGATGATTGTCAATCTCGTCTGTGGGCGCGTTATTCGTCGGGTCAATGGCAAATGTGGCTCAGACACTGCCCGCATGGCGCGGGTGTGGGGCGTTTCCGCCTCGGGCGCGCCCCGCGGGCGGCCTCACGCCTCGCGGCACGCCGCCTCGATCGCGCGGCGCAGGTCCTTGATGCCGTCGCCCGCGGTGGAGGACGTGACGATCATCCGCACGTCGTCGGGCAGCTCGAACTGGCGGCGCAGGGAGTCTGCCTGCTGCAGGCGCGCCTGGCGGCCGATCTTGTCGGCCTTGGTGAGCGCGACCAGGAAGGGGAGGCCGCGGTCGCGCAGGAAGTCGATCATCTGCACGTCCAGCTTGTTCGCGTCGTGGCGGATGTCGACGAGCGTGACGACCGTCGCGATGCGACGCTTCTGGTCAAAGTAGCCGTTGATGAGCTTCGCCCACTCCTGGCGCGCCTTCAGCGAGACCTGCGCGAAGCCGTAGCCGGGCAGGTCCACGTAATAGCAGCCGGGGACCTCAAAGAAGTTGATCGTGGCGGTCTTGCCCGGCTTCTGGGAGACCTTCGCGAGGTTCTTGTTGCCCAGCAGCGCGTTGAGCAGCGTTGACTTGCCGACGTTGGATCGGCCGGCGAACACGACCTCGGGCAGCGTGGTCGCCTGGATCTGGCTCGCGTTTCCGTACGCGCGGGAGAACTTCGCAAGCTGGTAGTTGATGGCCATAGGGGCGTGTCCTTTCGTGGTCGCGCGCGTCGAGGCGCGTCAATGCGGCCTATCGTAGCAGCTCGGCATGGGCGTCTCGTGGCAGTGCGGGGCGCGCGGGGTAAAAACACGGCGCGCCGCCGCCCGCGCCCGGCGGTTCTGCTAGAGTCGGGGGTCGGCGTCCCGGCAAGGCAGCCGGCGCCGCGGAGGAGGCACAGCACCATGATGCAGGTCACGCTCTACTCGGACGGCTCGTCGCGCGGCAACCCCGGCCCGGGCGGCTACGGCACCGTCATGCACTTCGTGGACCCGCAGGGCCAGCTCCACGTGCTGGAGCTCTCCCAGGGCTACGAGCGCACCACGAACAACCGCATGGAGATCATGGTGGTCGTCGCGGGGCTGGAGGCCCTCACGCGCCCGTGTCAGGTGACGGTGGTCTCCGACTCGCAGTACGTCGTGAAGGCATTCAACGAGCACTGGGTGCAGGGCTGGATCAAGCGCGGCTGGAAGACGGCGAGCAAGGCGCCCGTCAAGAACGTGGACCTGTGGAAGCGCCTGATGGCGGCGATGGAGCCGCACGAGGTGAGCTTCACGTGGGTGAAGGGGCACCACGGCCACCCGGAGAACGAGCGCTGCGACGAGCTCGCCACGACGGCGGCCGACGGGCGCGACCGCATCCAGGACGAGGGGTTTGACGAGTAGGCGCCCCGCGCGCTGCTCGGCGGCGCGAACGAGTCCCTCACAATCGCCCAGTATATCTTGAGGTCTTTGTCGCGCCCAAGGACAGCCACGGCCGGTCTTTGGGCGTCAGCCCGCCCGTCGGCATGACGGGTCGCGCGGTGCGCCGTCCCCGACGCGCGGGAGCCGGCTCGTGGACGTCGGGCCGCGTCGGCGACGGCGCTTTGGGCGCCGATCCCTCGGGAGATCTCGCTTCGCCATCTACGCCTGAATTGATGCGTCACCATGCCTCCACATCTCTGCCGATGCTAAGATGCGAGTGACGTTTCATGGACATCCATGGTCTACATGGGGTCTATGATTCGCCAAGCTCATCGTAACGATGAGCTTGAATAA
>CACZRK010000379.1 GCA_902783515.1 uncultured Coriobacteriaceae bacterium
CACGGTCTACGGCATCGCGCAGGCCGTGGGCGCCAACCCCGACGGCGCGCGGCGGCTCTTCCAGATCAAGCGCCGCGACCCGCGCAAGGCGGTCGCGTGGCTCGTCGCGGGCCCCGAGGCGCTTGACGAGTACGGCGTGGACGTCCCCGCGTACGCGCGCCGCCTCGCCCGCGCCTTCTGGCCGGGCGGCCTGACGCTCGTGGTGCGCGCGTCCGACCGGGTGCCGCAGGCGTACCGCGGCCCGCAGGGCACCATCGCCCTGCGCGTCCCCGCCGCCCCGGTGGTCGTGCGGCTCGCGCGTCGACTCGCCACGCCGCTCGCCACGACGAGCGCCAACACGAGCGGCCAGCCGGCCCCTGCGTCGTACGCGCAGCTCGAGCCGCGCGTCCGCGACGAGGCGGACGTCGTGCTCGACGACGGCGTGACGCACGCCGTGGAGGCGTCCACCGTCGTCGTGTGCACCGGCGACGCCCCGCTCGTCACGCGCGTCGGCACCATCGCCGCGCGTCTCATCATGGCGGAGGCCTCGCGCGCGTCCTCGTAGGGGGCCGGCGCCGCGAGCGCGGCGGCCGCGCGGCGGGTACGATTCTCGTGATGCGCCGTCCGATCGGGCGTCCGGCGTCGCCGTGGGCCTATCATGGGCCTGACAACGTCTTCAGAGGGCGTCACCGATTCGGAAGAGGGGCCTCCATGCGCATCGCCATCGCATCTGACCACGCCGGCTTCGAGCAGAAGCAGCAGCTCGTCGCGTTCCTGAAGGGGCTCGGCCACGAGGTCCGCGACCTCGGCCCGGACTCCGACGAGCGCGTCGACTACCCCGACTACGCCGTGCCGGTCGCCCATGCGGTCGCGTCGGGCGAGGCCGACCGCGGCGTGCTCATCTGCGGCACCGGCATCGGCATGGCGCTTGCGGCCGACAAGGTCGCCGGCGTGCGCGCCTGCGCCATCACCTCGCCGGAGTTCGCCGACCTCGCGCGCCGCCACAACGACCTGAACGTCATCACGCTGTCAGGCCGCTTCGTGAGCCTGGACGCCAACGAGCGCATTCTGAAGGTCTTCCTGGCGAGCGAGTTCGAGGGCGGCCGCCATGCGCGTCGCGTCGCCAAGATCATGGAGCTCGACCAGACCGAGAAGGTCCGCAAGGCGGCGGCCCCCAACGTCACGCCGATCCGCCAGAGCTCGCTTGCCGAGCAGATCGACGCGGCGCTCGACGCCAAGTTCGGCCCGGTCCAGAAGCCGGCCAAGTAACCTGCCGAACGGCGACGGCGGGCGCCCGGCACCCCGCCCCCGGAGCGATGCGTGCCGTACGCGCGACGCAGTTCTGTGTAGATTGTCGGCTTCGCCGCTCAAGGGAGTATATTCGCGGGTGAGGAACGCCGCATTCTTTAAAATTGTGAGAACTGTGGACGAGAGAGGGTGGGAGAGGGCTGATGGAGGTCGCGCTGCCGATCGTGCTTGGTGCGCTGGGCGGCGCCGTGGGCGCGTGCGCCTACCCGATCGCCTTCGCCTACCTTCTTCGCAAGCACTCGCGCGAACTTATTCCGGCGGTCATAGCGGTCTGCGTGTCACTTCTGCTCTCAGTCGCTATCATCTTCGTGGGTTGGTTTGTCGGGCGTGACGCGTTCGCGCCCTTTGCGGGAGCGTTTCTGGTCGTGTTTCTCGTAATGGTCGCTGCGGCAACCGTCTGGTTCGTCCGTAAGCCTCGAGCCTAACGTGAGGAGAGCAGTGGGATGGAATCGCTGAATGGCCTGTCCGAACACATTAACGAGATGGTCGGTGACTTCCTCGCCCCGGCCATGTACGGCAATGATGCGTTTGGATTGACTCAGTACATCTTCTGGATGATCGTCGCCATCATCGTGCTGCTGCTCGTCGTCTTCGCGGCGCGCAAGCGCGAGGCGCTCGTTCCCAAGGGCCGCTTCCTGAACGCCGTCGAGTTCATCGTGGAGTTCGTCCGCAACGACATCGTCTACGGCACGATCGGCCGCAAGACGGGCGACAAGCACATGCCCTTCATCCTGTCGCTCTTCTTCTTCATCCTGGCCAACAACATC
>CACZRK010000380.1 GCA_902783515.1 uncultured Coriobacteriaceae bacterium
CCGTGCGGGCGACCGCATCCCCGCGCGGAATGCCGTGCCCGCGGCGCGCCCGTCCTGCGCGGGCGCGCCCGTCCCAGCCCTACGCGCGTGCCTACGCGAGCGCCGCCGCGTTGCTGCCGGCGATGCGGCCGAACACGAAGATGTCCGCCATGGAGGTGGAGCCGAGGCGGTTCGTGCCCATCTTGCCGCCCGCGTTCTCGCCCGCGGCGTACAGACCGGCGATCGGGGTGCCGTCCGCGCGCAGCACGTGCGCCTCGGTGTCGATGCGCAGGCCGCCCATGGTGTAGTGCACGGCGGGCGTGTAGACGTTCAGGTAGTACGGCGGCGTGTCGATCTTGGTCATCGTGTCGCGGTAGTTGAAGTCGGTGTCCTTGCCGGCGTCGCACATCTCGTTCCAGTGGTCGACGGTCCGCTTGAGCTCGTCCGCGTCGACGCCGAACGCCTCCGCGCACTCCTCGAGCGTGTCCGCCTTCACGAGCTTGCCGCGCTCGACGAGGTTCTCGTACTCGTCGGCGTGCACGTCCAGCAGCTGCGTGTCGTCGGCCGCCGCCTGGTCAAAGAGCATGTACGCGACGCCGCCGGTCTGGGACAGGATCGCGTTGGACAGCACGTCGCGGCGGTCGAGCTCCTCCACGAAGCGGTCGCCCTCCTTGTTCACCATGATCGCGCGGCTCTCCAGGCGCATGTCGTCCACGTACAGCAGCGCGCCGGTGTCCACGTCGCAGGTCGGGTAGACCTGGATGAGGTCCATGTCCACCGTGTCGGCGCCGATCGCCTGGGCCATGACCGTGCCCTCGCCCTGGGCGCCCACGCAGTCGGTGGACTTGAAGCGGTCGCCGAAGTCGGGGTTGTACTGCGCGCGCATCGTCGGGTTCGCGCCGAAGCCGCCTGCGGCGAGCACGACCGCCGGGGCCTTGATCGTGACCTCGCTGCCGTCGATGAGGTCGGTGACCTTCAGGCCGGCGACCTTCTCGCCGTCCATCACGATCTCGGTGGCCTTGGCGTCGTCCACCAGCGTGATGCCGTCCATCTTGGCGGCGCGGGCGAAGAGCTTCGTCGTGATGGAGGAGCCGACGTGGCCGGTCGGGATGATGGAGCGCTTCACGGAGTGGCCGCCGAAGAACAGCAGGTCGTGCTCCCAGGAGACGCCGCCCTCAAACGTCAGCCACTGCGAGGCGTCCAGCGTGCCGTTGGCGATCACCGCGACCAGGTCGGGGTCGCCCTCGTTGTCGCCGCCGGTGAGCATGTCCTGCGCCATGAGGTCGGGGCTGTCCTGGATGGAGGGGTCCTGCCGCTGCACCCAGTTGCCCGGGACGGCCATCTCGCCGCCGGACAGCGCCGTGGAGCCGCCGAAGGTCCCGAGCTTCTCCACGAGCACGACCTTCTTCTCCAGGTTCGCCGCGGTGATGGCCGTCGCGAAGCCGGCGCCGCCGCCACCGACCACGACGACGTCGGCGGACGTCGGGATCGCGGTCTCGCGGGTCGGCGCCGCGTGGTCGCGCTTCTCCCACGCCTTGGGGTCCTCGCCCGCCTGCTGGAGCGCGTCGGCGACGGCCGTCGTGAACGCGACGCTAGACAGCGTGGCGCCGGTGACCGCGTCCACGTTGAGGGTCTGGTTGTCCACGATGAGCTTCGTCAGCTTGCGCATCGCGACGTCGCCCAGACCGGGCGTCTCGCGGGAGTCGAGCACCGTGATGCGGACGATCTTGCCACCGTCGGTCACGACCTCCACGTGGATGTCGCCGTGCTTGCCCAGCCCGGTGCCGACCGTCGCCGTGCCGCCGGCAGCCGCCGGCTTCGTCTCGCCGTCCGCCTTCGCGCTGGCGTCCGCCTTCGCGCTCGCGGCCTTCTCCGCCGCGCAGGCGATCGTCGTCCCCATGGCGCCCATCGCGCCGATCGCCGCCGCGCCCGCCACGAACGCACGCCTCGTCGTCTCAGTCATCGTGAGTCCCCTTTCCGTGTGCCTGCATGCGCCGTCGTGCGCATGCGCGCCGCCCCGCCGTCGACCGCTGCCTCGCCGATCCCTCGTCGGCGCGTCGACGTGCCCGGCGGGGCGCGTCCTTCGCTGTATGACGGTAGCCCATCTTGGCGACACGGGGGGATTAATGTCGTATCTAACAGTCTACGTAACGGGTGATAGCGCATCTACCTTGAGCTGCGAAAGCTCGCCTTGGTCATCATCAGATGGCGGAGCACCC
>CACZRK010000381.1 GCA_902783515.1 uncultured Coriobacteriaceae bacterium
GCCTTTTGTGCAGGCCCGAAGGGCCTGAGACCATAATACGAAGTGCGACAACGGTATCACCGCAGCCCAGACTACCCCCGTAATTCACGAGCCTCCCGAGCTCAGGAAGTCATGAGAAGAAAAAGCCGACCCGTGACCTCACGAGTCGGCTTTTCTCGCAGGGCGACCGCACGCGCGCCCTTTTATAACGGCGCGCGTGCGGTCAGCACCTCCTGGCAGCCCGCCGGCAGCCTGCCGCCGCAGCTCGCGACCCGCCGCCGCTCGTTGCCCGTCACAGCCCGTCGCACCGCGCGCCGTCCTCCTAGGCCGTCGCCGCGTCGCCCGCCGTTGCGTCACCGTCGGCTGTCGACGCCTGCTGGCGCTCCCGCTGGGCCGTCTCGAACGCCTGCGCCTCGTCGTCGTTCGTGATGAGCGTCGTCGTCGCGTCGTACAGCGTGACGCTCGGGTCAAGCAGCTCGCAGCCCCGGACGTCGATCGACGCGAGGCTCGGGTTGCCCGTCGCGTCAAGGCTCGTGAGCGCCTCCGCGGGCGTCGTGACGAGTGACGTGAGCGCGTTGTTGGACACGTCAAGGTGCCACAGCGCGGTCGCGCCCGTCAGGTCGATCGACGTGAGCCCGCAGCCGGAGAGGTAGAGCGTCTGCAGGTTGGCAAGCCCCTCGCAGGAGAAGCTCGTGATCTTCAGACCGTCGGCGTTGAGCGTCTGCAGGTTCGGCAGGCTCGCGACGCCGGTCAGGTTCGTCACGCCCGAGCCGCTCAGGTCAAGGCTCGTGAGCGACGAGAGCTCCGTGGGCGTGAGCAGGCTGTCGCCGTTGGGGTTCGTCGCCGCGGAGAACAGGCGGTTGCGCAGCGCGGTGTCGGGGAAGGCCGCGCTCGTCCGGGCGACGCCCCCGGTGACCGTGATGCCGTCATCGCAGTACAGCGTCGTGAGCGTCGCGGCGACGGGCGTGATGTCAAGGGTCGTCAGGGCGTCCCCGCGGATGTCAAGCGTCGTGAGGTTGGCAAGCTGCGTCATGTCGAGCTCCGTCAGCGGGTTCTGCGCCACGTCAAGCGAGATGAGCAGTGACAGCGAGGCGAGGCTCACGTGGTCTATCTGGCAGCCCTCCGCCTTGATCGACGTGATACCGCGCGGCAGGACCCCGGCGTCCAGCGAGCTGATCTTCGTGTTGCTCACGTCGAGCGAGGTGAGGTCCGGGAACCAGGCGAGCCCGGTGAGGTCGCACGTGTCGCCGTCGCTGATCGCAAGGCGCGTCACCGTGTTACGCTCGCGGTCGGAGAGGGCGCCGTCGCCGTCGGCGTCCACGTCAGGGGAGGAGAGGCTCGCGCGCAGGCCCTCGTCGGGGAAGAAGCCCGGGGCGATCGGGATCGTCACGTTCTGGCCGGGGTCCATGGAGACCTCGGTGACCGCGCGGTTGCTCGTGAGGTCAAGGCGCGCGAGCTGGTTGCCGGTGCAGGCCAGCACCGTGAGGTTCGGGCAGCCGCCGAGCTCCAGCGTGGTGAGCTGGTTGTCGCTCACGTCAAGCACGCGCAGCGCGCCCAGGTTCGCGAGGCTCAGGCTGGACAGGTCGTTGTGCGAGAGGTTCACGCTCGTGAGCGAGGTCGCGTGCGACAGGTCGGCCGTCTGCAGGTCGTTGTCGGAGGCGTCCAGGGAGTCTAGGGAGCTGAGCAGCTCCACGCCTGCGAGCGAGGTGATGTTGCGGCCCGAGCAGTCCAGCGACGTGAGCGCGGCGACCTCCTCGGCGCTCAGCGCCCCGTCGTCATCGGCGTCATAGGTCTTCACGACGGCGCGCAGGGCGGCGTCGGGGAAGTTGTGCTCGCTGATTTGCACGCCGTTGCCGCGCGCGCCCGCGCGCATGCCGAGCATGACGACGAGCGCGACCGCGATGACGGCAAGGCAGGCGACGACGATGACGACGATGCGCCGCGACCGGCGCGGCTGCTCGGGCGCCGGCGCGCTGACGGCCGAGTAGCCGAGCTCGGCGCGCACCTCCGAGGCGGCGCCGCCGAACGAGGGGCGCAGGGGCACGAGGGGCTCGCCGCACGAGGGGCAGCGCGTCTGGCCGCGCTTCACCTTGGAGCCACAGGAAGGACAACGCATGATGATCAACCTCTCCGTCATGAAGGGTGTCGTGCCTACCATAGTAGGGTTCGGGCGCCGGCGTTTCCGCGCGGGAAGCGAATCTTTATGCTTTGCCACCGCTCAGGCACCGTTTTCCCACGCCGTCCCGGTACACTCGGGTGGCCGGCATGACGTGCCGGCCGCTCGCACGCCGTCCCGCGCGGACGCGCGGCGGGCGCCCGCTGACGCTGCTCGGGGGATGATCGGATGGCCAAGGACGAGGGGCGCGACCCCACGGAAGAGGGACGCGGCGCCGGGGCCGAGGGCGCCCCGGAGGCAGCTGCCGCCGCTGGCGGCGCGCGCCCCGACCGGGGGCAGGCGGGCCCGGGCGTCGTCATCGTGACGGGCATGTCCGGCGCCGGGCGCACGGAGGCGCTGCACGCGCTGGAGGACCTTGGCTACTACTGCATAGACAACCTCCCGCCGACGATGCTCGTGCCGCTCGCGGAGCTCGTCGGCCAGCCGGCGGGCACGGGGCGCAGGCTGGCCGTCGTCTGCGACAGGCGGTCGCGCGAGTTCCTGACGCAGTTCAAGGCCGAGCTCGCCAAGCTCGCCGCGCACGAGGTGGACTATCGCGTGCTGTTCCTGGACGCCGACGACGAGACGCTGCTCAAGCGCTACAGCTCGCTGCGCAGGCGCCACCCGCTGGCGCGCGGAAGCGTGACGGTGGCGCAGGCGATCGCGCGCGAGCGCGCCCACCTCGTCTCTATCCGCGAGCTCGCCAACGTGGTCATCGACACCAGCGACATGCGCGCCTCCGGGCTGCGCCGCCGCATCGCGCGGGAGTTCTCGGCCCTCACGCCCCAGGAGGGCATGAACGTCTCGGTGTCGTCGTTCGGCTTCAAGTACGGCCTGCCGCTGGACGCCGACCTCGTGATGGACGTGCGGTTCCTCGCCAACCCGTACTACGACCCCGCGATGCGCGAGCTCACCGGCTTTGACGAGCCGGTGCGCGCCTTCGTCATGGACGCTCCCGAGACGGCGCGGTTCATGACGGCGTGGGAGCGGCTGCTGGACGCGGTCATGCCCGGGTACGTGAGCGAGGGCAAGCAGCACCTCTCCATCGCGATCGGCTGCACGGGCGGCCAGCACCGCAGCGTCGCGATCGCCGAGGCGACGGCCGGCTACCTGCGGGAGGCGGGCTACCGCGTCACCACGATGCACCGCGACGTCAGCCGCGCGCGCCAGGCGGCGCCCGGCGAGGGCGCCGGCGCTGACGGGGGGAGCCGATGAGCGCGGGGGCGACGCCCGGCCAGGTTCGCGCCGTCAGCATCGGCGGCGGCACCGGCCAGCCGAACGCGATCCGCGCGCTCATGCGCCTCAGGTGCCACGTGACGGCCGTCGTCTCCATGGTGGACGACGGCGGCTCCACGGGGCTGCTGCGCGAGGCGACGGGCATCGTCCCGCCCGGCGACGTGCGCAAGTGCCTCGTCGCGATGGCCGACCCCGCGCGCGAGGAGCTCGCCCGCGCGTTCCAGCACCGGTTCTCGTTCGCGGGTGGCCACGCGCTGGGCAACCTGGTGCTGGACGCACTGACGGAGGAGACCGGGTCGTTCGCCCGCGCGGTGCAGGTGTGCTCCGAGGCGCTCGGGTGCGTCGGCGACGTCATGCCGTCCACGCTGGACAACGTCGTGCTGTGCGGCGTGACGCGCGACGGGATGGAGTTCCGCGGGGAGTCATCGCTGGGCTCCGGCCCGTGCGCGCTGTCGCGCGTGTGGCTCAGCCCGCGCGAGCCGCGGGTCTACGAGCCCGTCGTGGACGCGATCATGCGGGCGGACGTCGTGGTGCTCGGGCCGGGCTCGCTGTTCACCTCCATCATCCCGAACGTCCTGGTGCCCGGCGTCGCCGACGCGCTGCGGCGCACGGCGGCCACCCGCGTGTACGTGTGCTCGCTGGCCGACATGCAGGGCGAGACCTGGGGCCTCAGCGCGCGCGAGCACGCCGAGGCGCTGCTGTCGCACGGGCTGGAGGGGGCGGTCGACGTCATGCTCATCCACCGGCCGAGCGCCCGCGACATGAGCGTGCCCACGCGCGTGTTCGAGGCGCTCACCCACGAGCAGGTCGTGGAGGACGCCCTGCGGCGCGCGGCCACGCTGGAGCCCGGCTCGACCGGCGCGCCCGCCCCCGACTGGCACTTCCGTCCGGTGGGCGTGACCGACGCCGACGTGCGCGAGATCGAGCGGCACATCCCCACGGTGATCGTGCGCGACTTCGCCGACCCGCGCTACCCGACCTGGCACGACCTCGGCAAGCTCGCCTCGGCGCTGGCGGGGGTGATCTCCACGTGTCGTTCACCGCTGAGGTAAAGGACGAGCTCTCGCGCATCGTGGGCGACGACGACGAGCGCGTCGCCGAGCTGGCGGCGCTCGTGCGCACCTCCGGCACGCTCGCCATGTCGTCGCACCAGAGCTATCGCCTGAGCCTCGCCACCGAGACCGGCGCGGTCGCGCGCGCGGCGATCCTGCTGTTCCACCAGTGCTTCAACCTGCGCACGGAGCTCACCGTGCGGCGCAGCGTGCTGCACCGGACGCGCAACTACCTGATCACCGTCCCCGAGCAGCCCGTCATGGCCGAGTCGCTCGTGCTCATGAACGTGCTCAACGACGACCTGGGCCTCGCGCGCGACGTGGACCCGCGCCTCGTCGCGACGCGCGCCACGGCCGTCGCCTACCTGCGCGGCGCCTTCATGGCGGGCGGCTCGGTCGCCGACCCGCGCGCCGACGCGCACTTGGAGCTCGTGGCGACGAGCCTGCCGCTGAGCGACGGCCTGGCCGAGCTGCTGCGCCGCGTGGGGTTCCCCGTCAGGGTGAGCCGCCGCCGCGGCGAGTTCGTGCTCTACCTGAAGAGCGCCGCGGAGATCAGCGGGCTGCTCAGGCTGCTCGGCGCGACGTCCTCCTCCGACCTCATCGAGCGCGCCCGCGTCGTGAAGTCGCTGCGCAACGAGACGAACCGCCGCGTGAACGCCGAGTTCGCCAACCAGAAGAAGACGACCGACGCCGCGGGCGCCCAGGTGGAGATGATCCGGGCGATCGAGCGCGCCCGCGGGCTGGAGAGCCTGCCCGCGGCGCTGCGCGACTTCTGCGAGCTGCGGCTCGAGCACCCCGAGCTGTCCCTGCGCGAGCTGGGGGAGGCCGCGCAGCCGCCGCTCTCCAAGTCGGCGGTGGGCCATCGCCTGCGCCGCCTGGAGGAGATTGCCGACCAGCTGGGCGTCGCGGGCGACTCGCGGGATCCCGGCTGACGTACTATGGGACGCATGACGGGCCCGCGCCCCTCCCTGATCCGCGCCGCGCGGGCAGGGAGGCGGGCGGGCCTCGCGCGCGCCGCGCGCACAGATCGGACAGGCACGTACGACAGGCAGGCAGAGAAAGGGAGTTCACCCATGGCCCTCAAGATTGGCATCAACGGCTTCGGCCGCATCGGTCGCGTCGCGCTGCGCGCCGCGCTGGACGATCCCGACGTGGAGGTCGTCGCCGTCAACGACTTGGGCAAGATCGACTGCATGGCGCAGCTGCTGCGCCGCGACTCCGTGCACGGCAGGCTCAACCACGAGCTGGAGACCGACGGGATGGACCTCATCATCGACGGCCGCCGCATCAAGGGCCTGTCCGCGCGCGACCCGAAGGGCATCCCGGACCTGCCGTGGGGCGAGCTGGGCGTGGAGGTCGTCCTGGAGTGCACGGGGAAGTTCCGCGACGCCGGCGCCCTGCGCAAGCACATCGAGTGCGGCGCGCGCAAGGTCGTCCTGTCCGCCCCCGCGAAGGGCGCGATCGACGGCACCTTCGTCGTGGGCGTCAACGACGACGCGTACGACCCCGCGACGATGGACATCGTCTCCAACGCCTCCTGCACCACGAACTGCCTCGCGCCGGTCGCCAAGGTCCTCGTCGACGAGTTCGGGATCGAGCGCGGCATGATGACGACCGTCCACGCCTACACCTCCGACCAGCGCCTGCTGGACAACTCGCACAAGGACCTGCGCCGCGCCCGCGCCGCCGCGCTCTCCATCGTCCCGACCACGACCGGCGCCGCCAAGGCGATCGGCGTCGTGATCCCCGCGCTGAAGGGCCGCCTGGACGGCGTCAGCACGCGCGTGCCGGTGCCGGACGGCTCGCTGGTGGATCTCACCGTCATCCTGTCGCGGCCGGTCACGGCGCAGGAGGTCAACGACGCGATGCGCCGCGCCTCCGAGACCACGCTCAAGGGCATCCTCGCGTACTCCGAGGAGCCGCTCGTCTCCAGCGACGTCATCGGCGAGGCGCGCTCGAGCGTCTTTGACGCCCAGAGCACGATGGTGCTCGGCGGCGAGGGCGACCTGGTGAAGGTGCTCGCCTGGTACGACAACGAGGTTGGCTACTCCCACAGGCTCGTCGACCTGGCGAAGATCGTCGCCCGCTAGGCGGCGCGGCGCGACGGGGGCGACGGCCACGACCACGACCGCGACGGGCGTGCCGAGGGGGAGGTGAGGCGCATGACCTACGTGACGGGGGACGTCCACGGCTACTTCGGCCGCATCGGGCGGTTCTGCGCGTACGCGGGCACGACGCGCGACGACGTCGTGGTCGTGCTCGGCGACGCGTGCGTGAACTTCTGGGGCGACGAGGCCGACGACGCGCTCAAGCGGCGCATCGAGTCGCTCCCCGTCACGGTGCTGTGCGTCCACGGCAACCACGAGGCGCGCCCGGCGACCGTCCCCGGCTACGAGGAGGCCCCCTGGCGCGGGGGCACCGTCTACCGCCAGCGGCGCTACCCGCACATCCTGTTCGCCAAGGACGGCTCGGTCTTTGACCTGGACGGCCTGAGCTGCCTCGTCGCGGGAGGGGCGTACTCCATCGACAAGGACTTCCGCCTGCGGGACGGCCGGCGCTGGTTCCCCGACGAGCAGCCCGGCCCCGTGGAGCGCGCCAACGTGGAGCGCGCGTGCGAGCGGCGCGGCTGGCAGGTGGACTGCGTCTTCTCCCACACCTGCCCGCTGGAGCGCCGCCCCTTTGACGCGTTCCTCGCCCGCGTCCGGCAGCGCGAGGTTGACACCTCAACCGAGGAGTGGCTCTCCGCGATCGCCGCGCGGCTGACGTACCGTCGCTGGCTGCACGGCCACTTTCACGTGGACCGGCGCGACGACCCGCGGATGTGGACGCTGTTCCGCGACGTGATCGAGCTGCGCAGCGGACGGGTGCGCTACACGGCGGCGATGGACGCGCGCGTCTGCGCGGGCCTGGCGCCGGGCGAGCCCGACGCGCCGGCGCCGCTCCCGGTCGCGGCGGGCACCGCGGAGCCGCGGCCCGCCGTCACGACGCCGGTCACGCTCGGCCCGGTCACCCCTCGCCGGAGGGCGGACGCGCGGTAGGCCCGTTGTATTACTATGAGGGACGAACACGATGTCTCTGGCGACCCGGCCCGGCGCTCGCGCCTTGGCGCCGGGTCGCCGCATGTGCCTGTGGCGACGTGAGCGCCCAGGCCGCGAAAGGAGTGCTATGTCGCGCAAGCGCAGCGTGCTGGACGCCGACGTCGCCGGCAAGCGAGTTCTGACCCGCGTCGACTTCAACGTGCCGATCAAGGACGGGAGGGTCACGGACGACTCGCGCGTCCGCGCGGCGCTCCCCACCATCAACCACCTCGTGCGGCACGGCGCCCGCGTCATCCTCATGAGCCACCTCGGCCGCCCGGCGGGCACCGGCTACGAGGAGGCATTCTCCCTCAAGCCGGTCGCCGACCACCTCGCGACGCTCGTGGACGCCAAGGTCTCCTACGTGCGCGACGTCTGCGGCGAGCAGGCGCGCGCGGCGGCCGACGCCCTGCGCGACGGCGAGGTGCTCGTGCTGGAGAACCTGCGCTTCGAGGCGGGGGAGAAGAAGAACGACCCGGCGTTCGCGCGTGCCCTCGCGTCGCTCGGGGACCTCTACGTGGACGACGCCTTCGGCGTGTCCCACCGCGCGCACGCGTCGGTCGTTGGCGTGCCCGAGCTCCTGCCTGCCTACGCCGGCCTGCTGCTCGCCCATGAGGTGGAGACCATCACCGGCATGCTGGAGGACCCGCGGCGCCCGTTCGTCGCCGTGCTCGGCGGCTCAAAGGTCTCGGACAAGATCGGCGTCATCGACCGGCTGATCGACACGGTGGACACCCTGCTCGTCGGCGGCGGCATGGCTTTCACCTTCGTCAGGGCTCAGGGCCACGACGTCGGCACCTCCCTGCTGGAGCAGGACTGGGTCCAGAAGGCCGGTGAGATGGTCGAGAAGGCGCGTGCCAAGGGGTGCGACCTCGTCCTGCCGGTGGACTACGTGGTCGCCGACCGCTTCGCCGACGCCGCGACCACCGAGGTCGTCGCCGCCGACGCCATCCCGGAGGGCATGATGGGCCTGGACGTGGGCCCCCGGACCGTCGAGCTCTACGCGGCCAAGATCGCCCAGGCGAGGACGATCTTCTGGAACGGGCCCATGGGCGTCTTCGAGATGCCGTCGTTTGAGGCCGGCACCCGCGGCGTCGCGCAGGCGATCGCGGACAACGCCGAGGCGAACAGCATCGTCGGCGGCGGCGACTCCGGCGCGGCCGTGAACCAGTTCGGCCTCGCGGACAGGATGACCTTCGTGTCCACCGGCGGCGGCGCGTCCATGAAGCTGGTGGAGGGCGAGGCCCTGCCCGGCGTGGAGGCGATCCCCAATGCGTAGTCGCGACGCCGCCGCGCGCACGCCGATCATCGCGGGCAACTGGAAGATGCACAAGACCTACGCCGAGGCCGTCAGCCTCACGCAGGGCATCATCGACCGCCTGCCGAAGGACGCGACGAGGCGCGCGGACGTCGTGCTGTGCCCGCCCTTCACGGCGCTGCGGGGCGTGAGCAACGCGATCGCCTTCGACCACGCCAGGATCAAGGTCGGCGCGCAGGACTGCTCGGCGGAGCCGGAGGGGGCGTACACCGGGCAGGTCTCGGTGGCGATGATCGCCGACCTGGACGCCGCGTACGCCATCGTCGGGCACTCCGAGCGCCGCGGCCTGCTCGGCGAGACGAGCGCCGACGTCGCCGCCAAGGCGCGCGCGCTGTGCGCGGCGGGCCTCACGCCGATCGTGTGCGTCGGTGAGTCCCGCGAGGTGTACGAGGCCGGCGACACGATCGACTTCGTGGTCGATGAGGTCGCGGCGTCGCTCGCCGGCGTCTGCGCGGACGCGGACGCGGCGGGCCTCTGCGTCGCCTACGAGCCCATCTGGGCGATCGGGACGGGGCTCGTGCCCTCGCCGGAGCACGCGCAGCGCGTCGCCGCGGCGATCCGCGCGCAGGTCGGCGCCACGTGCGGCGCGCAGGTGGCCGAGCGGGCGCGGGTGCTGTACGGGGGCTCGGTGAAGCCGGGCAACGTCGCCGCGTTCATGGCGCAGCAGGACGTGGACGGCGCGCTCGTCGGGGGCGCGTCGCTTGACGCGGACACCTTCGTCCGCCTCGTCCTCAGCGCCCTGGGGGAGTAGCGCGAGGGCGGCGCCGACGTTGTGCCGGCGCCGCCGCGATCTGCGTCCCTTGTTTGGAGCCGTCCCTCGATTCGGCATGGCGGGCGCCGCACGGGGGACGGCTGTGCTATGCTCGTACGAACTGTGCGTGCGCCGTCGCGCTCGCCCGTCTGGTGGCGGGCGGCCGCAGGCCCGCCCCGCTCGGCTCGTCTCATGCGTCGTGGCGGGGGCGTCGCGCATCGTCTCGTCCCTCGTCGCAAGGAGTTCGCGTTGACACCGCTTCTCGTCATCCTCACCATCCTGTGGTTCCTCTCGGGCATCGCGCTCGTCATCCTCATCCTCATGCACTCGGGGAAGGGCACCGGCGTGTCCGAGATGATCGCCGGCAGCATGTACGGCAACACGAGCGGTTCCGGCATCATCGAGCGCAACCTGGACCGCCTGACGATCATCTGCGCGATCGTGTTCGTCGCGATCCTGCTGGTGTTCATGATCATCTTCCCGCTCGGGTCGGTCGCGTAGCACGCGATCGTCGCGCCGGCTGACATGAGCGCATAGTGTTTCACGCCTGGCAATGAAGTTGAAACCTACAGCTCAATAGTGTCATGCGGTCGTATGGCGAGATCGTAATTTCAGATGAAATCATAGACACGGCGTCCGTTTGGGGCGCCGTGTGTCATATTAAGGGTTCTATGGCTCGTTATGCATCCGTGTGCATACGGTCGCGATGCCAGGATCCGGCATGGGGGAGGCCGCCGCGCTCTCGGCGGTGGTCGACGTCGACTCGCACACGGTGCGCGGGCGCATATGTCAGCCGCAGGCCCGACTTGCGACGCGCGTTTGCTTGGACGCGCACGCGGGGAGGGGGAGCCCCTGCCAAGCGCGTGAGCGACGCGGTTCCCGGCCTTCCCGGGACAGGTCGTGAAGCGGTCCCGAGGGAGGATAGGACGAATGGGCAAATACATACTCAAGCGCATCCTGCAGTTCATCCCGGTGTTCATCGGCGTCACGATCATTCTGTTCGTGGTCAAGAACGTCGTGCCCGGTGACCCGGTGAAGCTCATCACGGGCGAGGGCCCGTCGCTGACGCCCGAGGCCGAGCTGCAGATCCGCGTGGCGAACAACCTCGTGGAGAGCGACGTCGTCAAGGACGAGAACGGCAACGTGATGTACAACTCCGACGGCACGGAGATGCGCATCGCCCGTCTTGACGAGAACGGCGACCCGGTGCCGACCCCGATGGTCAAGCAGTACTTCATCTACCTCGGTGACCTGCTGCACGGCGACCTGGGCACGTCGTACCAGCGCAAGATGCCGGTCACGCAGATCTTCGCCGAGAAGTACCCGTACACGCTGCGGCTCGCCGCGGTCGGCATCTGCATAGAGATCGTCGTCGGCATCGGCGCCGGCATCATCTCGGCCATCAAGCGCTACTCGTTCTGGGACGTGCTCGTGACGCTGTGCACGTCGATCCTCGTCGCCATGCCCGCCTTCTGGCTCGGCATGCTCCTGCAGCTGCTCTTCGGCGTCATGCTGAAGCAGTGGACGGGCGGGGCGTTCAGCCTGCCGATCTCGGGCGCCGGCGGCGTCGTCTCCACGTACCCGACGTGGATGCACTACATCCTGCCCGGCATCACGCTGGCGTCCGTCTCCACCGCGTACGCGGCGCGCATCATGCGCTCGCAGCTGCTTGACGTCATGAACGCCGACTACATCCGCACGGCGATCGCCAAGGGCCTCACGCGCCGCCAGGTGATCGTGCACCACGCGCTGAAGAACGCCCTCATCCCCGTCGTGACCTACATCGGCATCGACTTCGGCTCCATGCTCTCCGGCGCCATCCTGACCGAGACGGTCTTCAACTGGCCGGGCATCGGCTACGAGGTCTACAACGCGATCACGCGCCGCGACTGGCCGATCGTCATGGGCGGCGTCGCGCTGATCGTCGTCGTGGTCATGGTCATCAACCTGATCGTCGACATCAGCTACGCGTTCCTCGACCCGCGCATCCGCTTCGGTGCCCCGAAGGAGGAGAAGTAACCAATGGCTAACGACTTTCTCGACGTCGAGAAGAGCATCGCGGAGGACGCGCAGGACACCCTGTCCGGCAAGCCCCGCCCCGCCTCCGCCGAGCCGATGCTGAGCGGCGCGAGCGCCAAGAAGCAGCGCACGCTGTGGGGCGACGCGATGCGCCGCCTGCGCCGCAACAAGCTCGCCGTCATCGCCATCATCTGGCTTCTGATCATCATCGCGGTCGCCATCACGGCCGACCTGTGGGTGCCGCAGACCTTCGGCTCGCCGACGGCGATCGACACGGCGAAGTCCGCCGGACAGTCGCTGCTCGCCCCGTCGCTGCAGCACCCGTTCGGCACCGACCTGCAGGGCCGTGACATCCTGTCGCGCGTCATCTACGGCTCGCGCGTGTCCCTGGCCGTCGGCATCCTGGCGACGTCCATCTCCACGTGCATCGGCCTGATCATGGGCGCCCTCGCGGCCTACTACGGCGGCATCTGGGACGTCATCATCATGCGCCTCGCCGACATCTTCCTGGCGTTCCCGTACATCCTGTTCGTCATCGCCGTCCTCGCCGTCGCCGGCCCGGGCTTCCAGAACGTGTTCATAGCCATCGGCATCCTCGGCTGGCCGTCCATCGCGCGCGTCTTCCGCAGCGCGATCCTGTCGGTCAAGGAGAACGACTACGTTGATGCGGCCCGCGCGATGGGCGCCAGCGACGCGCGCATCATCATCCGCCACATCTTCCCGAACTCGGTCGCGACGATCATCGTGTACGCGACGATGTCCATCGGCGGCGCCATCCTCACCGAGTCGGCGCTGTCGTTCCTCGGCATGGGCGTGCAGCCCCCGACGCCGTCGTGGGGCGTCATGATCGCCGATGGCAAGAGCTACCTGGTCAACGCCCCCTGGATGATGCTTGCGCCCGGCGCGGCCATCCTCACGACCGTGCTCGCCTTCACCATGCTCGGTGACGGCCTGCGCGACGCGCTCGACGTCAAGCTGAAGGATGCGTGATAGACGTGGCGAAGGACTACCGCAACGACCCCGAGGACCTGAAGAACCAGCCGATCCCCGAGGGCCATCACCTGCTTGAGGTCAAGGACCTCAAGATGTACTTCCACACGCACGACGGCGTCGTGCGCGCCGTGGACGGCGTCAGCTACAACCTGGACCGCGGCGAGACGCTCGGCGTCGTCGGCGAGTCCGGCTCGGGCAAGTCCGTGACCGTCATGACGATCATGGGCCTCATCGAGATGCCTCCCGGCAAGATCGAGGGCGGCGACGTCCTGTACCGCGGCAAGTCGCTGCTCACCATGAGCGAGCGCGAGATGTGCAAGATCCGCGGCAACGACATCGCCATGGTCTTCCAGGACCCGATGAGCTCGCTCAACCCGGTCTACACGATCGGGCGCCAGCTCGGCGAGGGCCTGCGCATCCACCGCGGCTACACCAAGAAGCAGGCGCTCGCGCGCGCCGTGGAGCTGCTGGACCTCGTGGGCATCCCGAACCCCGAGAAGCGCGTGAAGATGTACCCGCACGAGTTCTCCGGCGGCATGCGCCAGCGCGTCATGATCGCGATGGCGCTCGCGTGCGAGCCCGACATCCTCATCGCCGACGAGCCGACGACCGCCCTGGACGTGACCATCCAGGCACAGATCATCGAGCTCATGAAGGAGATGCAGGAGAAGAACCACAACGCCATCATCATGATCACCCATGACCTCGGCGTCGTGGCCGACATGGCCGACAAGATCATGGTCATGTACGCCGGCAGCCCGGTGGAGTTCGGCACGGCCGACGAGATCTTCTACGCGCCGCGCCATCCCTACACGTGGGGCCTGCACAACTCCATCCCCGAGACGACGATCGACGAGAAGCGCCCGCTCACGCCCATCCAGGGCAACCCGCCGAGCCTCGTCAACCTGCCGAAGGGCTGCTCGTTCTCGCCGCGCTGCCCGTTCGCGCAGGACGTCTGCCGCACGACGAAGCCGAAGCGCTACGAGACCTCCACGGGTCACTACGCGTTCTGCCACTTCGCGGGCGACGACGACTTCGTCAACAGGAACATGCCGGTGACGTCACGCACGAAGGCGGCCGCCCGTCAGGTGCGGTCCCAGGAGTCGAAGGGAGGCGCTGAGTAGATGGCTGATGTGGAGCTGCAGGGCGAGAGCGTCGACAAGGGCGAGGTCCTGCTTGACGTGCGCCACCTGTGCAAGGAGTTCCCCGCCGGCGGCGGCGTGTTCGCGAGGCGCAAGGGCGCCGCGCACGTCTCCGCCGTGCAGGACGTGTCGTTCGCGATCCGCAAGGGCGAGACCCTCGGCCTGGTCGGCGAGTCCGGCTGCGGCAAGTCCACCACGGGCCGCTGCATCATGCGGCTCACGTCGCCGACGTCGGGCGAGGTCGTCTTCGGCGGCGAGGACGTGAGCACGTTCAAGGGCGCGCGCCTCAAGCGCTACCGCCGCGACGTGCAGTACATCTTCCAGGACCCGTACGCGTCGCTGAACCCGCGCATGACGATCTCCGAGATCATCCAGGAGCCCCTCGTCATCCAGCACACGATGCCGGACCGCTCCAAGCGCGAGGAGTACGTCCGCAGCCTGCTGAAGACGGTCGGCCTGAACCCCGAGCACGCGAACAGGTACCCGCACGAGTTCTCCGGCGGCCAGCGCCAGCGCGTGGGCATCGCCCGCGCCTTCGCGATGAACCCCAAGCTCATCATCTGCGACGAGCCCGTCTCCGCCCTGGACGTCTCCATCCAGGCGCAGGTGCTGAACCTGCTGAAGGAGCTGCAGGACAAGTTCCAGATGACGTACCTGTTCATCGCCCACGACCTCTCGGTCGTCCAGCACATCTCCGACCGCGTGGCCGTGATGTACCTGGGCAACATCGTGGAGATCTCGGACTGGCGTGGCCTGTACAAGACGCCGTACCACCCCTACACGCAGTCGCTGCTCTCGGCCGTGCCCGTGCCCGACCCCGACGTGCAGCGCTCGCGCAAGCGTATCGTCCTGGCGGGCGACCCGCCGTCGCCGATCAACCCGCCCTCGGGCTGTCGCTTCCACACGCGCTGCCCGATCGCCAAGGAGGTCTGCGCGAAGGAGAAGCCCGCGTTCAAGGAGGTCGCCCCCGGCCACTTCTGCGCGTGCCACTTCGCGGCGCCGATGCCGATCAAGCAGGAGTCCATCAGACTGTAGGCGCGCTGCCGGCGGGCGACCCGTCACCCGCCGGCGAGCGGGCGCGTCGATCCCCGGCGGCGCCGGCGGGCTTCCGGGTGGGACGGCCGGCGGCGTGTGGAGGCGCGATGAATCGTGCGCGCCGCCCTCGTCCCCCTTGCGCGCGGGTGCGATTCTGCTAGGATAAGCACGTTGCACGTCGGAGTGGCGGAATTGGCAGACGCGCTAGCTTGAGGTGCTAGTGACCACTTATTCGGTCTTGCGGGTTCAAGTCCCGCCTCCGAC
>CACZRK010000382.1 GCA_902783515.1 uncultured Coriobacteriaceae bacterium
AAGGCGGGCAGGTCCTGCGCCAGCGGCTCGTCCACGCCGCGCATGCGCGGGGCGGGCACCCAGGCGACCGGGGCGCCGGGGGCGTTGCGCTCCAGCCACGGGCGCACGCCGGGCAGCTCGGTGAGCACGTCTACGCAGCCGCACGCGAGCGCCTCCACGGCGACGAGCGGCAGGCCCTCAAAGAACGACGGCAGCACGAAGACGTCCGCCGCGCGGTACTCCCGCGCGAGGTCGCCCGGGTCGAGCCGCCCGAGGAACGTGACGGGCCAGCGGCTGCGGCCCGCGCGCCCCACAATGGAGGCGTACTCGCCCTCGTCGCTGTGGCCGCCGGCCAGGCGCAGCTCCAGGCCGCCGACGGGGTCCGCGCGGTCGATCGCCTCCAGCAGGCTGAGCACGCCCTTCTTGCGGCAGACCTTGCCGGCGAAGACCAGGCGCAGCGGCGCCGGCGTGAAGACGCGCGCGTTGTAGCCGGCCCCCACGACGCGCACGAGGGACGCGTCGACCCCGAACGTCTCGACGATCTGGTCGCGCTGCGCGTCGTGCAGCGCCAGGATCGCGTCAAGCCCGCGCACCCCGGCGACGATCCGATCGCGCGCCAGGCCGTGGCTGGCGAGCTGGCGCAGGTCGGTCGAATGGCAGACGGCCACGACGGGGGCCGCGCACGCCAGGGCGCGCGTGACCTCGCGCACCACGGCGGTCACCAGGTAGAGGTGGTGACAGACGACCAGGTCGGGCCGGAACTCCTCGACGGCCTGCGCGACCCGCTCGGCGAAGGCGCGCGCGAAGCGGTCCGCCATCTCCGGCGTGAGGTCGCGGTAGCGCGTGGAGGGGTAGGGCATCGCGTCGGACATGCCGCAGACGTGGAAGGGCAGCGCCTCGGTGTCAAACCGCACGGGGAAGACGCGCGTCGCGGCCGGCAGCAGCGGGGTCGCGTCGTCGCGCGCGATGCCGCAGACGACGGCCGTCTGATGGCCCGCGTCAATCATGCATCGCACGGTTTCCGCAAGGTATGTTCCGCTGCCGGTCGAATCCGGCTTCTGAGCGGTCACGCTGAGAATGCGCACGGGGACGTCCTTTCGTGACGGGCGGGCGACGGTTTGGTGTGCGGCGGATTACGCCCGCATTTCGGATGCGTTACATCGGCCCGTGGGGTGCTGCGGTATGTCATAGTGTGTGGCCACCCGCGCCGGTGGCGCGCGGGGCTGACGGCCGACGCGCGAGCGCCGCCATGGCTCGGAGGGAAGTATACGTGGGCGCGCGCACCGTGCGCGCGCCCCTTCGCCCAGACGGAGGAGGAGCACCTCATGGCGAGGAAAATCAACATTTTTGACACCACGCTGCGTGACGGCGAGCAGTCGCCCGGCGCGAGCATGAACACTGAGGAGAAACTTGTGATCGCCCAGCAGCTGCTGCGCCTGGGCGTCGACGTCATCGAGGCGGGTTTCCCCATCTCCAGCCCCGGCGACTTCCGCAGCGTGCAGGAGATCGGCAGGATCGCCGGTGACGACGCCGTGGTCTGCGCGCTGAGCCGCGCCGTCGACAAGGACATCGACGAGGCCGCCCGCGCCCTCGCCACCTGCAAGCGCCCCCGCATCCACACGGGCCTGGGCGTCTCGCCGCAGCACCTCCACGAGAAGCTCCGCATCACCGAGGACGAGTGCGTCGAGCGCGCCATCCACTGCGTGAAGTACGCGCGCAAGTACGTGGACGACGTCGAGTTCTACGCCGAGGACGCCGGCCGCGCCGACCAGGCCTTCCTGGAGCGCGTCATCCAGGCCGCCGTCGACGCCGGCGCGACCGTCGTGAACATCCCGGACACGACCGGCTACCAGCTGCCCGACGACTTCGGCCGCCGCATCAAGGGCCTCGTGGACCACGTGCGCGGCATCGAGAACGTGACGATCGCCGTCCACACCCACAACGACCTCGGCATGGCGACCGCGCTGGCGCTCGCGGGCGTGAAGAACGGCGCGACGCAGATCGAGTGCACCATCAACGGCCTGGGCGAGCGTGCCGGCAACACGGCGCTCGAGGAGGTCGTGATGGCCATCAAGATGCACGGCGACGAGCTTGACGCCTACACCGACGTCAACACGAAGGAGATCATGCGCACCTCGCGCCTCGTGACCTCCATCACCGGCATCGGCGTGCAGCCGAACAAGGCCATCGTCGGCGCGAACGCCTTC
>CACZRK010000383.1 GCA_902783515.1 uncultured Coriobacteriaceae bacterium
CCGATGGTACTGCGGGGGCAGCCCCGTGGGAGAGCAGGTCGCCGCCGATCGACGAGGCCGACGAGGCCGCCGGGCCTCGCAGGGGGGTCGCCGCGTTCGCGGCGGCCCCCTTTTTTCGTTTGCCGATCTATTTCTTCGCATACGGCATGCTGGCAATGACGTTGCGGCATCGCCTACGTCCCATTCTTTCTCGACGTCATATTTCGTCATCCACATCATGAGTCTTGACCCCGGGTTCCGTCGCCCGCGCCCTGTCATTCGCATCCTCGCCTCAGCGCATCTGAGGCCGAACGTCTTGCCGAGGATCATGCGGCGTGCGGTCGGCCTGTGGTGCCAGATGGCGCTTGATGGTGATCGATGCCATGGAGCGACGAATCCTAGCCATCCGTCGATGTGAGACGGCCTCCACGCGGATCGTTTCAAAGTGGACGTGTCGCCGAAACAATGCGACGTCACACTCTCAGTCACGTTGGGGCACAGCCTGTGATCGCGATCCTGCATCGGGGCGCCTGCGCACGGGGTTGATCTTGGGAAGGGATGGCACATGGACATCACGACGATTCTCTCAAACGTGGATAGCTTCCTCTGGGGCGTCCCGATGATCGTGCTGCTGCTGGGGTCGCACCTGTACTTCACGATCAGGACCCGCTGCATCCAGCGGCGCATCCCTCAGGCGATCAAGATCACCTTCTCCAAGGACCCGCACTCGCCGGGCGACATCTCGCAGTTCGGCGCGCTGTGCTCGGCGCTCTCCTCCACGATCGGCACGGGCAACATCGTCGGCGTGGGCACGGCGATCCTCGCCGGTGGCCCCGGCGCCGTGCTGTGGATGTGGCTGACGGGCGTCTTCGGCATCGCGACCAAGTACGCCGAGACGTTCATGGCCGTCAAGTTCCGCGTCAAGGATCATGCCGGTGAGATGCTTGGCGGCGCGATGTACGCGTGGGAGCGCGGCTTCAATCGCAAGGACGGCAGCACCCCGGCCTGGGCGAAGGTCGGCGCCGTTGCGTTCGCGCTGCTCGCGGCCATCGCTTCGTTCGGCATCGGGTGCGCCACGCAGTCGAACTCGCTCGTGAACGTCATCGTCTCCAACGTGCCCGGCGCGCCGACGTGGTCCAACTGGGCGATCGGCATCGCGGTCGCGTTCCTCGTCTCGCTCGTCATCTTCGGTGGGGTGAAGTGGCTCGCGCGGGTGTGCGAGAAGATCGTGCCGTTCATGGCGATCGCGTACGCCCTGTGCTGCGTCGTCATCCTGTTCATGAACGGGCATTACGTGGGCGACGCGCTCGGGCTCATCGTCACCAGCGCCTTCACCCCGCAGGCGGGGCTCGGCGGCCTGGCCGGCGCCGGCATGGCGAAGGCGATCCAGTTCGGGTGCGCTCGCGGCCTGTTCTCCAACGAGAGCGGCATGGGATCGGCGCCGATCGTCGCGTCGGCGGCCTCAACGAGCAACCCCGCGCGCCAGGCGATGGTCTCCATGACCGGCACGTTCTGGGACACCGTGGTGATCTGCCTGCTCACCGGCCTCGTAATCGTCTCCACGCTGTGCGCCAACCCCGACGCCGACGCGCTGATCGCCACCGGGTCGATCTCGGCGGGCGCCCAGCTCACGAGCCTCGCGTTCGCGCAGATCCCCGTCATCGGCACGCCGGTGCTCGTGTTCGGCATGATCCTGTTCGCGTTCACGACGATCATCGGCTGGAGCTACTACGGCAACCGCTGCGTCGCATACCTCTTTGGCAGGCATGCGGTGCGTCCGTACCAGGTGGTGTACGTGTTCGTGTCGATTCTGGGCGCAGTGGGCGTGGGCGACCTCGTCTGGACCTTCTCCGACATCGCGAACGCCCTCATGGTCATCCCCAACATCATTTGCGTGCTGCTGCTCTCCGGCATGATCGCGCGCGAGACCAAGCACTACGTGTGGGACGGCTTCATCGAGGAGAAGGACGAGACGCCGATCCCGGTGCACGAGGAGAAGTAGCCGTCGCACGCCCGGTCCCACATGCGCCCCTGAGGCATGCGCCCCTGAGCCACTCACGCGGCCCGGGGGCGCACGTGTCCCCGGGCCTCCGCACGCCTGACGCCGCTCACCTGCCATTTCCCACTGACTCACTCTGTAGACAGACGACCACCCCGTATCCACTTTCTTGACTTTGGGCCCCCGCGCGTCAAGCAGCCGATTTGCGCCGCTAACCGCGCAGCGCCGATAATCGGACGCGCATTGGGGGCCCACGGCCGACGGGATCGGTCGCGGGCGGAGAGAGCACAAGGGGAGGAA
>CACZRK010000384.1 GCA_902783515.1 uncultured Coriobacteriaceae bacterium
CCGCAGACGCAGGGCGCCGCGCCGCAGTCCGGCGACTCGTTCGGCATCCCGGACTTCCTGAAGCGCAGCCGCTTCTAGACGTCGCGGCGTCGCACTGACGCAGGTAAGGAGCTGCCCGTGTCAAAGGATCAACCCCAGACACCGCAGCGCATCGTGATCGACGGCGTGGCCCTGGAGACCGACCGCAACGCGGCGGGCACCGGGGTCACGTTCTGTTTCACGGAGCGCCTCGGTGGCGTGTCAGAGGCGCCGTACGCCTCGCTCAACCTCGGTCGCATGACCGGCGACGACCCGGCGCGCGTGGAGACCAACGTCGCGCGCCTGCTGGGCGCGGTCGGCGCTGCCGACCTCGCGGACCGCCTCGTCCGACCCCGCCAGGTGCACGGCGACCGCATCGCGTGCCTGACGCCGCGCTCGCCGGAGGTGCCCGCCTGGCTCTCCGACGGCTGCGACGGCGTCGTGTGCACGCTGCCCGACGTGCCCGTCCTGCTCGTCTTCGCGGACTGCGTGCCCGTCGTGCTCGTCGCGCCGGGCGGCTTCGCCGTCGTGCACTCAGGGTGGCGCGGCACGATCGCCGGCATCGCCGGCCTGGCGGCGGACCGGCTCGCCGAGTCGTGCGCCTGTGACCCGTCGCGCATCGCCGCCTACGTGGGCCCGCACATCGCGACCGCCTCCTACGAGGTCTCGCCCGAGCTCTGCGAGCGCTTCGTCGCCCGCTTCGGGGCGGGCTGCGTCCCGACGGAGCGCCACCTTGACCTCTCGTTCGCCGTGGCGCAGTGCCTCGTCGAGCACGGGGTGCCGCGCGATCGGGTCATCGACGCAGGCCTTGACACATTCACCAACACCGACCGGTTCTTCTCGCACCGCGCCGAGCACGGTCTGACGGGGCGCCACGGCGCCTTTGCCGTCATGCGCCGCCCCGAGGCGCCTGCGACCTCCGGCGCGAAGGAGTGACCTTCCATGACACGCATCGCCTATGACCAGGACTATGAGCGCGCGATCGCCGCGCGCCGCGAGGAGATCCTGCGTCGCGTCGCCCGCGCGGCGCAGGAGGCGGGCCGCGACCCCGCCGAGGTCACCGTGATGGCGGTGAGCAAGACGGTGGACGTCGACAAGGTCGCCGCCGCGCACGCCGCCGGCTACACGTGCTTCGGCGAGAACCGCCCGCAGGAGCTCGCGCGCAAGCTCTCCCTGCTCGCCGAGGACGAGACGCTTGCCGACGTGCCGTTCCACATGATCGGCAACCTGCAGTCCAACAAGGTGAACATGGTGCTCGGCTGCCGCCCGACCCTCATCCACTCCATCGCCTCGCCCGCGCTTGCGGCGACCGTCGCCAGGCACGCGACGGCGCGCGGCATCGTGCAGGACGTCCTGCTGGAGGTGAACGTCTCGGGGGAGGAGAGCAAGTCGGGCATGGCGCCCGACGAGCTGCGCGCGTCGTTCGGCGACATCTGCGCGCTCGCGGGCATCCGCGTGCGCGGCCTCATGACCATGGCGCCGCGCTCCGACGCCCGGGTCGCGCGGCTCACGTTCCGTGGTCTGCGCGAGCTGCGCGACGAGCTCGCGGACGCCATACCCGCAGGCAGCGACGCCAGCCTGTCTGCGCTTTCAATGGGCATGAGCGAGGACTACGAGGAGGCCGTCCGGCAGGGTGCTACCATTGTCCGACTAGGTCGCATCGCCTTTGACCCGTCCTTTCCGATCGACTAGCCGCACCTGCGTGGTCCCCACGCGCGCTGGCGGCAGGACGCCTCGGGCGTCAGCGTCATCAGCAATCACGGCGCGCCGCGCCGACAGGAGAAGTGAGCAACGTGAGCCTCTTCGATTCGTTCAAGCACCACAAGGACTCCAAGGACGAGGAAGACTTCGAGCGCGCCTTTCGCGAGGGCCGCTATCCCGAGGGCGTGGATGACTTCCAGCCGCTGAGCACCACGGGCAACTTCGTCGCCCCGGGCCTCGAGCAGGACGCGGCCCCGTACGCGCCCGTCGCCGACGACGCCTCCGGCTCGCGGGACGACCGGGCTGACCGGGACGCGTGGAGCGCCCCGTCACGCGACGACTACGTGAGCACCATCGACGACGACATGGACGGCGTGCAGGTCTATGAGCGCGGCTCCGCGCCGTCGCGCCCCGCCGTGGGCGTCAACCCCGTCACGCCGGCGGGGTCGCGCTCGTTCCGCGACCGCTTCCAGGACAAGGTCGTCGCCGCCAACGTCGCCGGCTGGCAGGACGAGGGCATCGGCCGCTCCAAGGCAAGGACGCTCGCCGACGAGACCCGCCCGCCGGCGTCGGTGCGCAATGCGCCGAGCGCCGACGTGAGCGGCAAGGACCTGGAGGCCGAGCTCGCCGCCCGCAGGCGCGAGAGCGAGGCCGCCCGTGCCGAGCGCGAGCAGGCGCGCAGCCGCGCGCAGGGGTCCGGGGCGTC
>CACZRK010000385.1 GCA_902783515.1 uncultured Coriobacteriaceae bacterium
ATCTCCGAGATCCACGGGATGGCGCAGCGCGGCGGCTCGGTGAGCACGGTCGTGCGCGTGGGCGCGCAGGTGCACTCCATGATCTGCGACCCCGGCTGCGCGGACGTCGTGGTCGCCTTTGAGGCCGTGGAGGCCCTGCGGGCGCAGGAGTACCTGGCGGCCGACGGCGCGATGATCGTGAACGAGGAGCTCATCTCGCCCGTGATGGTGAACATCGGTCGGGCCGCGATGCCCGACGACGTCTACGAGCGCCTTGCCGACCTGCACGCG
The DNA here is from genome assembly GCA_902783515.1 of uncultured Coriobacteriaceae bacterium. GTDB lineage: Bacteria > Actinomycetota > Coriobacteriia > Coriobacteriales > UMGS124 > CAIFEU01. The sequence goes on from CACZRK010000385.1 coordinate 271, forward strand.
ACCGTCGTCCCGGCGAGCCGCCTGGCGACGGAGGTCGGCTCGCCGAAGTCGGCCAACGTCGTGCTGATGGGTGCGCTCTCCACGAAGCTGCCCTTTGACGAGGGGACGTGGCGCGAGGTCATCGCGCGACGGGTGCCGCCGAAGACCGTGGAGGCCAATCTCAAGGCGTTCGAGGCGGGGCGGCGGGCGGCAACCGAGGCCTAGCGATCCGAGGGCGGCGGGCATGCGCGGCGCGCACGCCCGCCGCGCGCGTCACGCGAGCACGACGTGCCGCAGCGCACCGTCCTCGTAGACGCCGTAGCTGTGCGAGCCGTCCTTCGGCAGCGACACGCTGCCCGGGTTGAACGCGACGACGCCCGAGCCGTCGGGCAGCTCGCCGCACGTCTTCACGTGGGTGTGCCCGGAGAGGAAGACGGTGCCGCGGGGGAGCCGGGGGTGCGCCTGCGGGGTCTGGACGTGCCCGTGGGTGCAGTAGAGGCTCCGGCCGCGCGCCGCGTCCACGATCACGGCGTAGTCCGCCATCATCGGGAAGTCCAGCACCATCTGGTCGACCTCCGCGTCGCAGTTGCCGCGCACCGCGAGGATGTGGTCGGCGAGGGGGTTCAGCTGGGCGATCACCCCCTTCGGGTCGTAGCCGTCGGGCAGCGCGTTGCGTGGCCCGTGGTAGAGCAGGTCGCCGAGCAGGACGAGCCAGTCGGGCCTCTCGACGTCAAAGGCCGCGACCATGCGGGCGCACCAGGTTGCCGAGCCGTGCAGGTCGCTGGCGATCATGAGCTTCATGGGATGCTCCCGTCTTCGGAGGGTGTGGGCCGGTCGGCGACGGTCGAGCGCGCGCCTGCCGACGCCCAAGATTGTGGCCGCGGCACCGATTGTAACCGCGGCGCCGCGCGGCGCTCGTGGTATCGTGAGCCTAACACCAAAGGCGGGCGCGATGCGCGCGACGTGCGGCAGGAGGCAGGGCATGGGCGGGGCGAGACGTGACCGGCGGCATGGCGACGGGACGCGAGACGAGGGCGCGCGGGAGGAGGACCAGGCGCGACGCCTGACGTCCGACGGGCGCCGTGGCGCCTCGGCGGGCGCCGACGAGCCTGACGACAGCGAGCTGCCCGAGCGCGACCGGCGGCGGATGGGCGTGCTCATCAAGGTGTACGGCGTGCTCTGCCTGTTCAGCGCCGTCTCCGTCGTCACGGCGTTCGTCCTCATCGCGACGCTGCTCATCGACTTCAAGAGCGTCGTGACCCTCGCCGAGGGGCACACCGTCACCACGCTGGTGCTCTACGCGGTCAGCACCGCGATGAACGCGGCGCTCTCGGCGCTGTACGTCGTGCTCGGCGTCCGGCTGCTGCGCAACCAGCGGCGCAACGCGGCGCGGATGTCCTGGATCATGATCCTGCTGAGCGTCGGGGTCATCATCACCGACATCATGCTCTACGGCATGCGCGTCTCCATCCTCGTGCGCCAGCTCGTCACGCTCGCGATCCTGATCGCGATCTGGACGTTCCTTGACCCGCAGCTGCGCGACGAGCGCCGCCTGCAGCGGAAGCTGCGCGACCAGGAGCTGTGCGCGAGCGCGCGGGAGGGCACGCTCGGTCGCGACGCGAGCGGCAGGGGATACATCACCCTGAACTTCTTCAACATCTTCTGGATCTTCGTGCTGTGCAGCGTCATCGGCCTGGTGATAGAGGACGTCTTTCACCTGCTGACCGTCGGCGGCTACCAGGATCGCGCGGGGCTGCTGTACGGACCGTTCTCGCCGATCTACGGGTTTGGCGCCGTGCTGCTCACGATGATCCTCAACCGGTTCTACAAGAGCAACCCGGTCGTGATCTTCGTGGTGAGCGCCATCGTCGGCGGCGGGTTCGAGTATCTGGTGAGCTTCTTCATGCAGTTCGCGTTCGGCATCACGGCGTGGGACTACTCTGGCCAGCCGTGGTGGTACCTGTCGTTCGGCGGGGGGAGGACCTGCGGCCTGTTCATGATCTTCTGGGGCGCGCTCGGCCTGCTGTGGATCCGCGTCCTGCTCCCGCGGGTGCTTGCGCTCATCAACCACATCCCGTGGAACTGGCGCTACGCCGTCACGTCGGTCGCCGCCGTCCTGCTGATCGCGGACGGCGTGCTGACGGTCATCTCGCTGGACTGCTGGTACGAGCGCCTCGCGGGAAACGCGCCCGACTCGCCGGTCGCGAGCTTCTGCGCCGAGCACTATGACGATACGTTCATGAGCAACCGGTTCCAGACGATGACCATCGATCCCGACGACGCCGCGCGCGCACGCTAGCCGCCCGTGACGCGACGAGGGGGCGACAGGCCGTCGCGGGGCGCTCGCCCCTAAACGACCCGCCGCCCCCTCGTGCGTGGCGCGTGGTGACGTCGGATGGGATGGTTAGAGCGTGCCGAAGATGCGGTCGCCCGCGTCGCCGAGGCCGGGCACGATGTACGCGTCCTCGTTCAGGCAGTCGTCCAGCGCGCCGACGTAGATCGTCACGTCGGGGTCGGCGTCCAGCACGCGGCGCACGCCCTCGGGAGCCGCGATGACGTCCAGCACGCGGATGTCGCGCACGCCGGACTCGCGCAGGTACTTGACGGCGGCCTCGATGGAGCCGCCGGTCGCGAGCATCGGGTCCACGACGAGGCAGGTCCGCTCGGCGATGTCGTGCGGGAACTTGCAGTAGTAGGTGTGCGGCTCGTGCGTCTCGGGGTCGCGGTAGAGGCCGATGTGGCCGACCTTCGCGGCCGGGATCATCTCAAGCACGCCCTCCACCATGCCGAGGCCGGCGCGCAGGATCGGGATGACGGCGGTCTTGCGGCCCTCGATGCGCCTGCAGCGGGCGCGCGCGACGGGGGTCTGGACCTCGACGTCGTGCAGCGGGAAGTCGCGGGAGGCCTCGTAGGTCTCGAACATGGCGATCTCGCTCACGAGCTCGCGGAACTCCTTGCTGGACGTCTCCTTTGAGCGCAGGATGGACAGCTTGTGCTGCACGAGCGGGTGGTCGATCACGTGCAGGCGCGGCTCGGTCAGGACCTGGGCGCGCAGGCTCTTCGCCTCCTCGCTCACGGGAAAGTCGAGGGTTGTGGTCTCGAGGTCGCTCATGCGTGTCTCCTATCTTCTAGTTGTTGCATCTGAGAGCCGGATATCGAATGCTTCTTGGGTGCAATGCAGACTCTGGCGGGCAGGGATGCCG
>CACZRK010000386.1 GCA_902783515.1 uncultured Coriobacteriaceae bacterium
ACATTCGAGCAGAGGCGCATCGAGGACAGCATCCGGATTCCCTCGATATAGTCCTGGGCGATTTTTTTGTTGCCGGAAAGAATCATCCAGCCGACACGGAATCCGGCGATCATGTGCGACTTGGAAAGGCCGGAGAACGTGACGCAGAACAGGTCGGGCGCGAGCGAGGCGATGGACACGTGCTGCTTGCCGTCCATGACCAGGCGGTCGTAGATCTCGTCGGAAAAGATGACAAGCTGGTGCTCGCGTGCGATCTGCACGATCTCCTCCAGCACCTCGCGCGGGTACAGGACGCCCGTCGGGTTGTTGGGGTTGATGATGACGATCGCCTTGGTGCGGTCGGTGATCTTCGCGCGGATGTCGTCCATGTCCGGGTACCAGTTGGCCTGCTCGTCACACACGTAGTGCACGGCATGGCCGCCGGCGAGCGTCGCGCACGCCGTCCACAGCGGGTAGTCCGGCGCGGGGATCAGGATCTCGTCGCCGTCGTCGAGCAGCGCGGACATGGTGAGGTTGATGAGCTCAGAGACGCCGTTGCCCGTGTACACGTCCTCCATCGTGACGTTGGGCAGGCCCTTGATCTGCGAGTACTGCATGATCGCCTTGCGCGCCGAGAACAGGCCGCGCGACGCCGAGTACCCCTCGCACTCGGTGAGCTGGCGCGCCATGTCCTGGACGACCTCGTCGGGCGTGCGGAAGCCGAACGGCGCCGGGTTGCCGATGTTCAGCTTCAGGACGTTCACGCCCTGCGCCTCCATGCGGTGGGCCTCGTCGACGACCGGGCCGCGGACGTCGTAGAGGACGTTGTCAAGCTTGGAGGACTTCTTAATCTCGCGCATGGGGACACCTTTCGACGGGTCGTGCTGGACGAGAAGGGCGTGCTGGGGGGCGATGGCACCGACTGCGCCGGCGCTCGCGGCAGACGCGGTCGGGGGCGCCGTCAGCGAGGACGACGGCCGCACAGACGCTGACCGCGTGGATCCCGGCGCCTCCATGTTCGCGGGCGCGTCGGGCGCAGTGCCGGTGAGCCAGGCCGCGGGGACGCCGAGCTCGTCCGCCAAAAATGTGAGCATGTCGCGGCGCGGCATGGTCTTGCCGCTCAGATACTGGCTGAGCTGGCCCTTGCTGAGCTTCTTGCCCCGCGCGACCGCGGCGCGCATGAGCGTCGCGCGGGTGTAGCCCGCGTCGCGCATCGCGCTCGCGAGGTTCTGTGCGAAGGCGTCTGTCGCCATGGCGCGCTCCTTTGCGTGGCATGTGGGACGCGGGCGACGGCGCTCGCCGCCCGCATGCCGAAGTCCGACGGGGTGATCGATGGGGTTCAATTTATCCCATGGCGCGTGCAGGGGGTTCAATTTTATGTACGCGAGCCAGAACGCACATCAAACCGTCACGCCAGGGGGGTTCAATTTCATGGACCGCCTCGTCCGAACGCGACGAACCCCCTGCCCGCGCGGCCGCAGCCGGCCGCGACCGCCGGACGTCCTTCTCGACATCTTCGTGACCACGCCCGTCCGCCCGGACCTGCGGGCGCCGCCGTGCGCACGACGTCGTGGCGAGTTCGCGCAGCGGCGCGTTTCACGCCGGCCGGGCAGCCAGCCCCTCCCCCGCGCATGTATCATCGACATCTGGACACTACCCTGACGGACGGCGCACGGCGCACGTCAGGCGGAAGGCGCGGGCACGCTGACCCGCGCGCAGGGGGACTGACGCATGACACCACATCTGAAGACGCGCCTGGGCGCCGTGTCGCTCGTCGTCATCGCCGTCGCGGCGACCGTCTTTCTCGCGCTGCTCGAGGACGTGCTGGAGGGCGAGATCATGTGGCTGGACACGGCGGCGTACGACCTGTTTGTCGTGCGGCTGCGCGCTGACTGGCTCACGCCCGTCATGGAGGGGTTCACGATCCTCGCCATGCCGACGGTCCTGCTCGTCGTGCTGGTCGCCATCGCCGCGTTCGCCCCGGGCAGGCGGCCGGCGGTTTGCGCAGCGGCAAACCTTGCCGGCGTGTTCGTGCTGAACCAGGCCATCAAGTTCATCGTCCAGCGCCCGCGCCCGGAGGGCTTCCGCCTCGTGGAGCAGGGCGGCTACAGCTTCCCCTCCGGCCACGCCATGGTGGCGATGGCGTTCTACGGCCTGCTCATCTGGATGATCTGGCACTACGACCGCGACAGGATCGAGCGCTGGGTCTGCTGCGCCATCCTGGGGTTCGTCATCCTCATGACCGGCGTCAGCCGCATCTACCTGGGCGTCCACTACGCCAGCGACGTCCTTGCGGGACTCGCGATGTCGCTCATCTGGCTCGCGCTGTTCACGCACCTCGTCGCGCCGCGCCTGCTTCGCGAGCCGGAGGCGCCGGCATGCGACGACGTCGGGCGCCCTGCGGCGTAGGGCGGGCGGCACCCGCCCATGGCGGCGCGCGCGACGACGGAGACATGACGCAGACGACGGAAACGGAAGTGAACGGCTTGACCACCAGCACCACCAGCACCAGCACCACCAGCACGAAGCCTCTTGACGGGCACCAGCCGCAGGGCGGCGCGGGGTTCGGCCGCGTCGCGGCGATCTACCTGCTCGGCCTGCTGCTCGGCGGCCTCTACGTCGGACTGATCGCCCCGGTGCGCACCGTCATCCAGGCGCAGATGGGCGTCAGCGACGCGGTCGGCATCTGGATGGTGAACGTCTACACGCTGTTCTACGCGGCGCTCATCCCGATTTCGGGCGCGCTCGCCGACCGCCACGGCCGCAAGCGCGTCTTCTCGGCCTGCCTCGTGCTGTTCGCCGCCGGCAGCGCGGTCTGTGGGCTGTCGCAGGACGTGGGCGGCTTCGGGATGCTGCTGGCGGGCCGCGTCGTGCAGGCGGCGGGCGCGGGCGGCATCATCCCGGTCGCGACCGCCGAGATGGGCGCGTCGGCACCGGCGGGCAGCCGCGGCATGTGGCTCGGCATCGCGTCGGCCGTCGCGGGCATCTCCAACGTCGTCGGCTCCGCCGCCGGCAGCGCGATCATCGGCGTGGTCGGCGTCCAGGGATGGCGCTGGGCGTTCTACGTCGCCGTCCCCGTCGGCGTCGCGCTCGCGGTCTGCGCGCGCTCGTGGCTGCCCGACCACCACGAGCAGGCGTCCGGCAGGCTCGACCTCGCCGGGTCGGCGCTCTTCGTCGCCTTCGTCCTGCTCGCGCTCGTCGGCATCGGCGGCATCGACTTCTTCCGCCTGGGGAGCCTCGCCTCGCCGCGCGTCTGGGGCGCGCTCGCCGCGGCCGCCGTCGTGCTCGTGGCGTTCCGCGGCGTGGAGCGGCGGGCGGACAGCCCCATCTTCCACGTGGAGTACCTGCGCGACCGGCAGATCCGCATCATCATGGCGGTGTCGTTCTTCGTGGGGTGCTGCATCATCAGCATGGTGCTCGTCCCGCAGTTCGCCGAGTACGCGCTCGGGCTGCCGGTCGGCTCCGGCGGCTACTACATGGCCGTCATGGGCGTCTTCGCCGCGTTCGGACCGCCGCTCGGCGGCAGGATCATCGACGCGCACGGCGCCAAGCCCGTCCTCGTCGGCGGCCTGATCGTCACCGCCGTCGGCTTCGTGCTGCTCGCGACCCTCGTCGCCGGCAGCCCCAGCCCCTTCGCGATGTTCGTCGCGCTGCTCGTGGTCGGCCTCGGCATGGGGTTCACCATGGGGACGCCGCTAAACTACATGATGCTGCAGTGCACGCCACCCGAGCAGAGCTCCTCGGCCATCGCGACGCTGGCGCTCGTCCGCCAGATCGGCACGACGGTCGCGCCGGCGCTGCTCGTGGGGTTCATCTCCCACGGCAGCGGCATGGCGGGCTACCAGGCGATGCTGCTGACCGTGGCCGCGTTCAACGTGGTCTCGCTCGCGCTCGTCCTGCGCTACCGCGACCCGCGTGCACGGGCACGGGCACGGCGCCCCTGAGGCGCCCTACCGCTCGCGACGCTCGTCCTCGTGCACGCAGGAGTTCTTGATCGTGCCGACGAGGGCCTGCAGCGCGTCGATCACGTGGGGGCGGATGTCGCCCGCCACGAGGACCTGCATGATGTCGTCGCCGACCACGAGGTCGCCGCTGTTCAGCCACACGCGCACGTACGCGATGCCCTCCATCTGCCGGCACGCCTCGACGGCCGCCTTGACGCCGTCGGCGTCATAGCTGAAGTGCATGCCCACCACGTGCGTCCCGTCGTCCACGCCGCCGCGCACGAGCTGCTTGGGCGTCTCACGGACGGTGCCGACGTGCGTCAGGAACATCCCGCAGCCGGACGCCTCCGGGCTGCGCTTCGCCTCGTCGAGCCACTCATCGATCGAAGGCCGCTTCTCCGCCATCTCTGGTCTCCCCTCCTCGTCGCCGCCGGTCATGTCTGCCGGCGGGCATCCCCCGCGCGGCCGTCGCGGCCGCGCGCTCCTTCCCATGATAGCCGACGTCGTCCATCGCGCGGCGCGCGGCCGGTTCATGGGGATATCTTTGGACGCACGCCTGCCATGACGCCGCTGCGCTACGATGCGGACGACCGTCTGGACATCGGAGGCGCACGAGAGAGGGGACGTGACATGCGGCCTGAGACGAGAGCGATGCGGCGGCGCCGGCAGCAGCTGAGCGACGACGAGACCCTGGAAATCCTTCGGCGCGGGTCATACGGCACGCTGGCCGTGATCGGCGACGGCGGCTACCCCTACGCGGTGCCGGTGAACTACGTGTGGCACGAGGGGCACATCTACCTGCACTGCGCGACCACCGGCCACAAGCTAGACGCGATCGCGGCCGATGACCGCGTCTCGTTCTGCGTCGTCGACGCCGACGACGTCGTCCCGGCCGAGTTCACGACGTACTTCCGCAGCGCCATCGCGTTCGGGCGCGCCCACGTCGTGGAGGACCCCGGCGAGAAGCTCGCGTCGCTGCAGGCGCTCGGGCGCAAGTACTACCCCGGGCACGAGGACGCGCTCGCCGCGGAAGTCAAGGCGGGGCACGACCGACTCGTGATGGTGCGCGTGGACGTGGAGCGCGTGACGGGCAAGGAGGCCATCGAGCTCGTACGGAAGCGCGCGCAGGGCGCCGGGGCGGACGGAGACGAACAAGGTGCCGCAGGGGCGGACGGAGCCGAACGAGACACCGCAGGGGCGGACGCCTGATGCACATCCTCGTGATCCAGAGCAGCCCGCACGAGCGCAGCTCGTCCAACATCCTCGCCGAGCGCTTTGCGCAGGGTGCCAGGCACGTGGGCAACACCGTTGAGGTCTTTGACGCGGGGCATGCCCGCATCGCGCCCTGCGTCGCGTGCGACGCCTGCGCGCATGGCGGCGCGTGCGCGATCGACGACGACATGGGAACGCTGCGCGCGCGGCTGCTGGACCCTGCCGTGCGACTCGTTGCGTTCGTGACGCCCCTGCACTTTTCGGGCGTGTCCTCGCAGCTCAAGATCGTGATCGACCGTCTGCACGCCATCGAGGCGCCGCTGCGACGGCGCCATCTGGACTCCGTCCTCATCTGTGCCGCCTGGGACGACAACGACTGGACCATGACGCAGCTCACGAACGCCTACGGCGCGTTCACGCGCTACATGGGCATGACGTCACGCGGGACGGTGCTCGGCCTGGGGTGCGGCACGCCGCAGGACACGGTGGAAAGCGCGGCGTATCAGCGCGCGCTCACGCTTGGGGAGAGCCTCAGGCGGTAGTGGCGCCCCGCGCGTCGGGACTGGGCGCGCGGGACGGCGAGCGGGGTACGGATTCCGACGTTCGGGAGCATCTGGGCGGGCCGCCGGGACGGTCCCGTGCGAATCGGAGTGCTCCCATTCGCACGAGTGTGCGTTCGGGAGGACTTTCGGCACAGGTTCGCACGAACGGGAGACCTCCGAGCGAGCTCCCGCACCGTCATCGGCGCCGCGGAGTCTCCCGATCGTCAAAGACTGTCCCTGCGCCTCCGCGAAACCCTCCCGAACGTGCGTTTCCGTCCCGGGAAAGCCTCCCATTCGCGCGAAGCTGTCCCGCCCCCCGCCGGCACGCGCCCCACGCGCGCCGGCCTCACCCCACCGCGCCGGCGACGAGCGCCGTGAGCGCGCCGCACGCCAGCCCCACGAGGGCGCCGGCCATGACGTCGCGCGGGAAGTGCACGCCGCCGACCACGCGCACGACAGCCACCACCACGCCGAGCGCCATGAGCGCCAGGGCGACCGGGACGCTCACGATGAGCCAGCTGCCCGCGATCACGAAGCACGAGAAGACATGCCGGCTCGGAAAGGATCTGCCCGTCCCCTCTCGCGCGATGAGGGGCGTGATCCCGAGCGCCTCCTGGGGCCGCGGCGCGTCACGGTGCCGCCGGTACGCGCTCAGGGCCGCGAACGCCGCCGCAGGCACCGCGACGCAG
>CACZRK010000387.1 GCA_902783515.1 uncultured Coriobacteriaceae bacterium
CCTCGGGACGCTGGAGGAGCTGGACGCCGCGACGAAGGCGGGCGTGCTGCTGGGCGAGCCGGCGGCGCTGCAGCGGGTGCTCGCGCAGGCCGCCGGGCGCGACGTGGAGCCGGTCGTGAGCGCCGTCACGCTGCGCGCGATGACGAGGGCGTCCTACCTGCCGGAGAACCGCGGCCACTTCGGCCTCGGCGCGCAGAGCTACTGCCACTTCACGAGCCCGATCCGCCGCTATCCCGACCTCATGGTCCACCGCATGGTGAAGGCGCAGCTCCACGGCAGGGTGCGCGGCGCGTTCCGCCGCGAGATGGCGCTGGCGATGCCCGAGGTCTGCAAGCGCTCGTCCAAGATGGAGCGCGTCGCGGCCGAGGCGGCGGGCCAGAGCCAGGACGTGAAGCTCGCCGAGTACCTCGGCGACCGCCTGGGCCAGACGTACGCGGGCATGGTCGTGGGCGTCACGTCGTTCGGCCTGTTCGTGCAGCTGGAGGGCATCGGCGCCCAGGGGCTCGTGCGCATCGGCGACCTCGGCGGCTGGTGCGAGCTGGACGACGAGACCGGGGAGATCGTGGACGTCGACTCCGGTCGGCGCTGGCGGCTCGGCCAGCACCTCGCCGTGCGGGTCCGCGCGGTCGACGTGCCGCGCGGGCGCGTGTCGCTTTCGGTCGTCGGCTCGGGCGCGGGCGGACCTGTGCGATGAATGTGGCCGAGGCGCGGCGGCGATCAAGCCGGCCGCGCATCGGGCACAATCGGGGGATGAAGCGTGCGTCGGCCACGGGGCCGCGTCACGCCGTCAAGGAAGAGAAGAGGGCTCATGCAGCTTTTTACCGACGAGCAGCTGGATCGCGCCGAGGCGTACCTGGCCGCCGAGAAGTATGACGAGATCAGGCCCGCGCTCGAGGGCCTCGTCGCCGACGCGCAGACCTACATCGACGAGACCTACGAGCCTGACGACAAGACGCAGTGGTTCTCCTTCGCGAACCAGTTCGAGCTGCTCACCTACAAGCGCGTGGAGCAGGACCCGCGCGAGCTGAAGCCCGCCGCGCGTCCGTTTGACCGCGCGTTCGCCGACCTTGCCTTCTGCGAGATGCAGATGGAGGACTTCGAGCCCGCGGCCGAGCACCTGAAGCAGGCCGTGCGCTGGAACCCCATGAACTGCGCGCACCGTCTGAACCTCGCCGTCGCGCTCGGCAACTGCGGCGACCTGGAGGAGTCGCTGCGCATGACGTACTCGGTCTTTGCGCGCGCCTCGCACTCGTCGCATCTCGTGCGCGCCTACACGAACTTCGCGGACTACTTTGTCCGCTGCGAGCAGTACGAGACGGCCGCCGCGTGCGTGAAGTGCGGCCTGCGCATGCACCCTGACGACCACCGCCTCAACAACATGGCGACCGAGCTCGCGCTCAAGCACCAGACGAACCCCAACGAGCAGACCGACGAGCTGACGGAGAGCCTGCTTGACGCGCAGGGCATCCCCCAGACGGCCAACGTGGAGGTCGTGCTGAGCGCGCTGCTGCTGGCCGACATCGCCGCCGCGCGCGAGGACATGCAGACGTGCCAGGACATGGCGCAGGTGGCCGTGGACCTCGTCGGGCAGGAGCGCGCGACGGCGCTCGCCCAGATGGTGCGCGAGGCGGGGGAGGACGCGTACCCCGAGGAGGGCGGCGCGGCCCCGCTCGGCTCGGATGCCACCGACGACGCGGCGCAGGCCGCCCTGGACGCCGCCACGCGTTCGGCGCGCGCGGGCGCGGACGCCGCCGTCAGCAAGGGCGCGTAGCATGGCCGGGGGCAAGAAGGGCGAGCCAGCCATCAAGGTCATCGCGAAGAACCGCACTGCCCACCACGACTACTTCATCGACGAGACCTTTGAGGCCGGCGTCGTGCTCACGGGCACGGAGGTCCGCTCCCTGCGCGAGCGCAACTGCCAGATCACCGACTCGTTCGTCCTCATTCGCAACGGCGAGGCCTGGCTGCACGGGGTGCACATCCTGCCGTTCTCGCATGGCACGATCTTCAACGCCGACCCCGACCGCAAGCGCAAGCTCCTGCTGCATCGCAGGCAGATCGAGTACCTGCGCTCAAAGGTGGAGATGCAGGGCGCGGCGATCGTCGCGCTGCAGATGTACTTTGACGAGCACAACCGCGTGAAGCTGGAGATCGGCCTCGCGCGCGGCAAGAAGCTCTACGACAAGCGGGCCGACATGGCGAAGCGCGACATGGACCGCGAGATCCAGCGTGCGCTGAAGGAGCGCAGCCACTAGGCGCGGTATGGACGTCGAGACGGTCGGGCGCGCGTCCGCGCGGCCGGCGCCCGGCACGAAGGGAGAGGATCGGCAGGATGGACACGAAGGCACTGCGGCAGCTCACGTATGGCGTCTACCTCGTCACCGCGCGCGACGAGGACGGCAGGCAGGTCGGATGCGTGGTGAACACGGCGATGCAGCTCACCTCCTCGCCGTATCGCCTCGCCGTCACGATGAACCACGAGAACAGGACGCTCGCGGCGATCAGGCGCACGCGCGCGTTCGCCGTGACGTGCCTCACGCAGGCGGCGGACATGGACCTGGTGGGCACCTTCGGCTTCGCCCACTCCGACGAGCGCGACAAGTTCGCCGGCAGGCCGACGGGCCACACGCAGGCGGGGATTCCGTATGTCACGCAGGCCGCGGGCGCCGTCATCGAGTGCTCGCTCATGACGGCGGTCGACGCTGGCACGCACGACGTGCTGATCGGCGACGTGACCGACGCGATCGTCCTGGACGACAAGACGCCCGCGCTCACCTACGCCTACTATCACGGCGTGCTGAAGGGCACGACGCCCCCGCGCGCGTCCTCGTTTGTCGGCGAGGCGCCGGCGAGCGACGCCGCGCAGGCCGCGCCGCAGTCCGCACCCGTCGACGCCCCCGCGCAGGCCGCGCCGGCGACGCACCACTTCCAGTGCCAGCTGTGCGGCTACGTGTACGAGACGACCGAGGAGGAGCTGCCGGCCGACTTCGTCTGCCCGCTGTGCGGCGCCGCCGCCACGATGTTCGAGCGGATCGACTAGCCGCCGGGCGCAGGGGGCGTCGCCACGACGCCCGTCGGCTGACGCCGGGCGCCGTGGCGGTCCTATGTGGTCGGGCGCCGTTCGTGCATGCGCGTGGTCGTTCGTGGGTAGAATGACGGCACCGTGTGGGCGGTCTGACGTCTGGCGCGTCATGCGATGCGCGTCCCATGACGTCGGGCGGCACCTTGACAAGACGGACCACACGCCCGCGTCATGCGGGGGCGACTGGTTTCGACATGGTCATCCTGAGAGGTGAAGCAGGCCGTGGTCTCCTCACCACGTTAAACAGGGGTACTTGTCAATACATGACAAGCCTCAGTACGCTCTCGCCGCTTAATTAGCTGGCGACGTCAATCCGATGTCCACCTTCAGCATCGGTGCGACGCCATGCATGAGGGTTGCTCCCGCGCACGTAGCCGGTATGGCGCGGGCTAAGACCGAACCGACTGGGGTGCCGACCGCCTGACGGCGTGCGGGACGCACCTGAGACTCAACACGCCTTCTGAGCCTGGAGAAGCCCTCAGGGGATGGTCATGGACCGGAGTTCGATTCTCCGCGCCTCCACCAGTCCAACGAAAGCGGCCCCATCTCGCCGATGCGAGGTGGGGCCGCTTTGTGTTCGCCACCCAGTCGTTCGGGAAGCGGGCGGGGCGCCGCGTCGCCGCGACGCCCCGCACGCCACTACTCCGAGTAGTTCGGGTTGGACGCGACGGTCTGCGTCGTCGTGTTGGAGCCGTCGCCGGAGCTGTTGATATCGTTGAGCGGGTCAAGGTAGCCGGAGTCGACGGGCGGCTTCTCGCCGGCGTCGACCATGGCCATGAGCTGCTCCCAGGCGCCGTCCTCGGACATCTCGTAGTAGGTGCCGTTGATGACCTCCGTCGTCGTCGGGTTCATCGTGGAGTAGATGTCCGTGGACGTGTCCATGGTGCGCATCGTGAGCGCCAGGCTGACGATCTGCTCGGTGGTGAGGTCCGTCGTGACGTAGTTCGCGATCGTGTCGATGACCGAGATCATGGTCTGCGGCGTGGACGCGAACAGCTGCGTGGCCATGGCCGACAGGAACAGGCGCTGGTGCGCCGCGCGGTAGCGGTCGCCGTCGCCCATGTAGTCAAAGGCGTGGCGCGAGCGGCACAGGATGAGCGCCTGGTCGCCGTTGAGCTTCTGCGTGCCGGCCTCAAGGTAGCCCATGAGCGGGTCGTCGATGGTGTACGGGACGTCCACGGTCACGCCGCCCATGGCGTCCACGACCGCGGCGAGGCCGTCGATGTCCACCTCGGCGTAGTGGCTGATCGGCACGCCGGCGAACTCGGAGACGACCTCCAGGACCTTGGGGATGCCGCCGATCGCGTACGCGGCGTTGATCTTCTGCTGCTTGCCGTCGATGGTCACCATCGTGTCGCGGTGGATGGAGACGAGCGTGACCTTCTTGTTGCCCGGGTCGATGCGCGCGAGGATCATGACGTCGCTGCGGAAGTTCTCGTCGGAGTCGCCGTACAGGTACGCCTCGTCGCCCTCGGTGCGGCTCTCCGACTTGTCGGTGCCGATGAGCAGCATGTAGAACGGCGTCGTGTCCTGCCAGTTGTCGGGCAGCGTCTCGGAGGACTCGGAGAGGTTGGAGATCGCGCGCTGGCGCGCCTGCTCCTGCTGCGCGGCGAGGGCCGCCTTGGTCTCGTCCGTCACGCCCGCGTTCATGCGGGAGCCGATCGAGTTGACGAAGGTGGTCGCGCCGATCGCGGTCGCGGCGACCGCGCAGACGAGGACGATCGCGATGGTCGCCACCACGCCCGTCATCACGCGCCGGCGGCGCCGGCGGCTCACGTGCGTCCCCGCGTAGCGCGACCCGGCGCGCAGTCGCGAGAACTGCGAGAACCCACGGGGGGTGCCGTCGGAACGCCTTGAGGACGAGGGCTGGTCGCCGGAGGGCGTGCCGTCCCCCCTGTTGTTGGTTGTGCGCATCTTTCTCCTTTTGCAGTCGGGCATACGCCACGGGCATGGCGCCGGTCGGCGGCGCGCAGGAGCGCGCCATGACCGTGCGCGTCGCGTCAGGCGAGCACGTGGCGGGGCAGGGGGCGCGCGAGCCCCCGGGCGCCGTGAAGATCGCGTGCCGTGCCGCGCGAGGCGACGGGCGCGGGCGTCCGTCACGCATAGTACGACATGCATGCGACGCGTGCCCGCGCCCGTACGGCAAAGACCTGCGCTTTCAGTAAAATAGCGCCAGAGGTGCATCATTCTCCGACGAGGGCGCGCGCATGTTGGGCTAGGCTAAGCCCACGGTGGTCCACGTGACGGGCGCGCGCAGGCACGACGGGCGCGCGACGAGAGGAAGGCCAGATCTCAGATGAATCAGCTGACGGGCCCCGGCCAGATCGGCATAGCCGGCGGGAGCTCGCGACCCCGGGGCGTCACCGCGGACGAGCCGATCGGCATCTTTGACTCGGGCATGGGCGGGCTCACCGTGGCGCGCAGCATCGTGGACAGCCTGCCCGACGAGTCCGTCGTCTACTTCGGGGACACGAAGCGCTGCCCGTACGGCGTGCGCAAGCCGGCGGAGATCCGCGAGTTCGTGCGGCAGATCGGCTCGTGGTTCATGCGTCGTCGCGTGAAGGTGATCGTCATCGCGTGCAACACCGCCACCTCGGCGGCGCTGCCCATGGCGCAGCGGACCTTCGGCGTGCCGGTGATCGGCGTCGTGGACCCCGGCGCGCGCGCCGCGATCCAGTCCACGCGCAACGGCCGCGTCGGCGTGATCGCGACGCCGCTCACGATCGCGAGCGACGCGTACGCCAGCGCGATCCGCCGCATGGACGCGGGCGTCTCGGTCGTCTCGCTGGCGACGCCGGACTTCGTCACGATCGTGGAGGACGAGCTCGCGACCGGCAGGCACCTGCACGACGACTGGCGGCGCAACAACACCGTCTTCATGACCGACGAGGTGCGCTCGGTCGTCCGGGCCAACCTGAGCCCGCTCGTCGGCACCGGGATCGACACGCTCGTGCTCGGCTGCACGCACTTCCCGCTGCTCGCCCCGGCGATCCGCGAGGTGCTCGGCCCCGACGTCGCGATCGTCTCGTCGGCCGAGGAGACGACCAAGGAGCTCGCGGAGACGCTGCGCCGCCGTCGGCAGCTCGCGGGCGCGAGCGGGGCGGCGAGCTATCGGTTCGCCACGACCGCCGACGACATCACGACGTTCGCGGCGGCCGGCCAGTTCATCTTCGGGCGTCCCCTGGACTCGATCGAGCGCGTAGACGTCGATGAGCTCGAGGGGCTTCCGACGACGGGCGCGGCGACGCGCGCGGAGGCGCGCTGACGGCGTCGCGCCAGGCGGCCGCCACGCGGGAGC
>CACZRK010000388.1 GCA_902783515.1 uncultured Coriobacteriaceae bacterium
AAGACCCGCGGCCTGCTCTCGCAGATGACCTACTGCCGCCAGCTGCTCGCCGGGCATGACGCCGACGACGACGGTGACCAGGCACCGGAGCAGGACGAGAGCGCCCAGTAAGGACGGGGGTGGGGAGCGACCGTGATCGATCCGATCATCATTCCGACGGCGACGGGCCTGGAGTCCCCGGGTGACACGATCAGCCGCGAGGGGCACCTGGACGTCAGCGAGTTCCAGCTGGGCGGGCATGACTTCACGCTGGACGACGGCCTTGACTATGACGTCGCGGTCACCAACACCGGCGAGGGGTTCCTCGCGACGGGGATCGTCCGCGGCGTCGCGCAGACGCCGTGCGATCGGTGCCTCGCGCCGGCGGAGGTGGACATCGCGGGTGAGGTCTCGTGCTACTACCTGCGTGAGCTGCCCGAGGACGACGATGACGACGAGGAGGAGTACGGCGAGCTGCTCCCCGACGGCGACATCGACCTCTCCGGCGCGATCCAGGCGGCGATCGCGATGGACCTGCCCTACGTGGTGCTGTGCCGTGACGACTGCAAGGGCCTGTGCCCGACGTGCGGGCACAATCTCAACGAGGGGCCGTGCGACTGCGCCGAGAAGGCCGCGGCGACCGTTGACCCGATGAGCCCCTTCGCGGCGCTCGCGGGCTTCGTCGCGAAGGGCGCCGAGGGTGCCGACGGCACCGAGGGCGACGCGCGGGGACGCTGAGCCGGTCGTCGCGCGAGGCGGGCATGGGTGCGCCCTCCCGCGCCACCCCGCGGCGGCGACGCGCGCGGTCGTTTGGTTTCGGTATGGAGCGCCGCGTCATTTCAAAAACACCTTTCGCTGCGTATGCTGCGGTGATAGACTGTTCTTTTGTGCATATGTATTCCGATCGGCTCAAGCGCGATCGTCTACGTAAGAGAGGTAATGATGGCAGTTCCTAAGCGTAAGACCGGCCGTATGAAGACCCACTCGCGTCGCGCGGCTAACAATAACATCAAGCTCGTCCAGACGGTCGCGTGCCCCCAGTGCGGCGCGCAGAAGCTCCCTCACTGCGTCTGCCCGAACTGCGGCACCTACAAGGGCCGTCAGGTCATCGCCGTCGACTAGCTCGTCGTACGCGAAGCTTCAAGGGCCGGTCCCGCTCTGCGGTGCCGGCCCTTTTCTATAGGGCGTGTCGCCTCTTGGAGGTCAGATGAGCGAGATCACCGCAACCGTCTGCGTTGACGCGCATGGCGGCGACGAGCCGCCCGAGGTCGTGCTCGCGGGCGTGGAGCGCGCGCTGGGCGAGGACGAGCACCTGAGGGTGCTGCTCGTCGGTTTTGAGGACGTCGTGACGCCCTTCGCGCAGGCGCACGAGCGCTGTGACGCCGTCACCTGCACGCAGAGCATCGCGATGGACGAGCACCCGGTGGAGGCGATCCGAACCAAGCGCGACTCGAGCATCGTCGTCGGGTGCCGCCAGGTGCGCTCCGGCGCCGCGCAGGCGTTCTTCTCGGCTGGCTCGACCGGCGCGTGCATGGCGGCCGCGACCCTCGGGATCGGGCGCGCCAAGGGCGTCGACCGCCCCGCGCTCGCCTCGGTGCTGCCCGGCGCCACCCCGACCGTGATGCTGGACCTTGGCGCGAACGCCGACTGCAAGACGCTCAACATCGTGCAGTACGCGCGCATGGGCGTGGCGTACAGCCGCATCGTCGTCGGCGTGCGCGAGCCGCGCGTCGGGCTGCTCAACATCGGCTCCGAGGACACCAAGGGCTCCATGGCCGCGCAGGAGCGCTTCGCCGCGCTGCGCGAGCAGGTGCCGGAGTTCGTCGGCAACGCGGAGGGCACCGACATCCTGGGCGACCGCTTTGACGTCATCGTGACGGACGGCTTCACCGGCAACGTCGCCCTGAAGACGCTGGAGGGCACCGCGAAGTTCGCGATGCGGATGCTCAAGGAGGCGCTCACGTCCAGCACCGCCGCCAAGCTCGCGGCGCTCACGCTGAAGCCCGCGCTCTCCGGCATCAAGACGCGGCTCTCGGGCGACCGCATGGGCGGCGCCGTGCTGCTCGGCGTGAAGGGCGTCGTGGTGATCGGCCACGGCGCGACCTCGCCCGAGGCGGTCAAGAACGGGACGCTCGTCGCGGCACGTGCCGTGCGCGACGGCCTCCTGGACGACGTCGCCCGTCAGATCGGCTCACAAGGCTAAGGCTAGGAGCACCCGTGCGCACAGTTCTCTGGAAGATCCATCGCATTCAGCAGATCATCGGCTACGAGTTCAAGAACGCCGACCTCATCAAGTCGGCCATCACGCACCCCTCCGCCGTGGAGGGGCAGCCCGTCTCCGCGTCCTACGAGCGCCTGGAGTTCCTGGGCGACTCCGTCGTGGGGCTCGTCGTCGCCGACGAGCTGTTCCGGCAGTTCCCCGACATCGACGAGGGCGGCCTCACGCGCCTCAAGGTCTCGCTGATCTCGGGGGAGTCCCTGTCGGCGGCGGCCTCGGAGCGCGGGTTCGCCGACGTCCTCATCCTCGGGCCCAGCGAGCGCGGCACCGCGGCGCGCGGCATGCACTCCGCGCTGGAGAACGTCTACGAGTCGGTCGTCGGCGCCATGTACCTGGACGGCGGCATGGAGGTCGCGCGACGCTGGATCGTCGACACCCTCAAGCCGCACCTGGCCCCCTGGCGCTCGCAGACGCCGGAGAACCCCAAGTCGCTGCTCCAGGAGAAGACGCAGGCAGACGTGCGCGAGACGCCCCGCTACGAGCTCGTGAGCGAGGAGGGCCCCGCGCACGCGCCGACGTTCCGCAGCAACTGCGTCGTGGGCGAGAAGGTCGTCGGCACCGGCGTCGGCTCCTCCAAGAAGGAGGCGGAGTCCAACGCCGCCGCCGACGCGCTCATGAACATGGGGTACGTGGACGCGCCCGCCGACGACGTCGCGTTTGACGCCGCGCGACCCTGGCCGCTGCGCCCGATCGACACCGACGCGAAGTAGGGGCCTGTGTACCTCAAGTCGCTCACGCTCAGGGGCTTCAAGTCGTTCGCCGACCGGACGCACCTGGCGTTTGATCCCGGGCTGAACGTCATCGTCGGGCCGAACGGCTCGGGCAAGTCAAACATCTCCGACGCCATCCTGTGGGTGCTCGGCGAGCAGTCCGCCAAGCACCTGCGCGGTCAGGCGATGGAGGACGTCGTCTTCGCCGGCTCGTCGGCGCGCCAGCCCGTGAGCGTCGCCGAGGTCGACCTCACGCTGGACAACGGCGACCACGTGCTGCCGATCGACTTCTCCGAGGTCTCGATCACGCGCCGCATGTACCGCTCGGGCGAGAGCGAGTACCTCGTGAACGGGTCTCCCGCGCGGCTCATGGACGTGCAGGACATCCTGCACGACTCGGGCCTGGGCAAGGAGACGCGCTCCATCATCAGCCAGGGCAAGCTTGACGAGATCCTCATGAGCCGCCCGGAGGAGCGGCGCGCCCTCATCGAGGAGGCTGCCGGCATCTCCAAGCACAAGCGCCGCCGCGAGCGCTCGCTGCGCAAGATCGCCTCCATGGACGAGTACCTCAAGACGGCCCAGAAGCTCGAGCGCGAGCTCGCACGGCAGCTGCGCCCGCTGGAGCGCCAGGTCGAGAAGGCGCGCGCCTACGAGACGCTCTCCGCTCGCGCCGAGGAGCTCTCGGTGCGACTCGCGGTGGACGACCTGCGCCGCCTGCAGGCCCAGTGGTCCGACGTCGAGCGGCGCGGCCGCGAGGCGGGCGCGCGCCTGGACGTGTCGCAGCTCGGGCTGGACGAGGCGAGCGCACGCCTGGAGAAGCTCCGCGCCCTCATCGAGGAGAAGGGCGTCTTCGTGGGCGACCTCGCCGAGCAGCGACGCCGGTGCGAGCGTATCGCCCAGGACCTCGTGAGCCTCATGCGCCTGCTTGACGAGAAGGGCCGCACGATGGTCAGCCGCTACTCGGACGTCTCCGACGCCGCGCACCGTGCGCGCGCCCGACAGGCGAAGGCCGAGGAGGAGCTGCGCGACGTCGCCGACGAGCTCGTGCAGAGCCGCGGCGAGCTGAACGAGCTCAAGCGCCGCTCGCAGGAGATCGGCGAGCGCATGAGCGCGGCGCGCGCGGCGAGGCGCGACGCCGAGGGCAGGCTCGCCGACCTGCGCGCGACGGCATCCAAGGCCCAGCGCGAGCGCGACGCGGCCGCCGTCGCGCTCAACAAGGTGCGCGACGCGCTGGAGAGCGCGCGGGTGCAGGACGGCCTGCTCCAGAGCCGCGCCGGCCAGCTCGCCGAGACGATCGACGCC
>CACZRK010000389.1 GCA_902783515.1 uncultured Coriobacteriaceae bacterium
AGCTTGGCAAGGCCGGTGACAAGAAACATCTCCCGGAACATGTCAAGGCAGTTGTTGCTCGCCGGGCCGTCGGTGCCGATCGCCACGTTGATCCCCCGCGCGAGCATCTGCGGGACGGGGGCGAACCCGCTGGCGAGCTTCATGTTGCTCGCCGGGTTGCAGGCGACCGACGCGCCGTGGGCCGCCAGGACGTCCATGTCCGCCTCGTCAACCCAGACGCAGTGCGCGGCGAGCACGGGCGAGGCGAAGGCGCCGCAGCGCTCCAGGAACGCGACGGGGGACAGGCCGTCGTGGCGCTGGCGGCAGGCCTCGGTCTCGGCCTTCGTCTCGGCCACGTGCACGTGCAGGATGGAGCCGCGCGCGGCGGACTCCTCGGCGGCCTGGCGGCAGACCTGCTCGCTGTTGGTGTACTCGGCGTGGATGCACATGTCCACCTTGATGCGCCCGTCGCACGCGCCGTCCCACGCCGCAAAGAGGTGGTCGTTGGCGGCCGCGGCGGCGGTGGCGCGATAGTCGGTCTCGCCGAACGACACCAGCCCGTAGCTCACGTTGCACTTCACCCCGGCGTCGCGGACCGCCTCGCAGCGCGCGTCGTCGTGGTAGTACATGTCCGAGAAGCTCACGACGCCGTTGCGCACCATCTCGGCGATGGCCAGGTCGGTCGCCGGCCGCGCGTCGGCGGGCGTGATGCGCGCCTCAAAGGGGAAGACGCGGTCGTTCAGCCAGCTCTGCAGGCGCAGGTTCTCGGCGTAGCCGCGCAGCAGCGTCATGGGGGCGTGCGCGTGGGCGTTGTACAGGGCCGGCATGAGCAGGCGACCCCGGCCGTCGTAGGCCTCGCCGAAGGACGCGGCGTCGGCGGGCGGCTCCGCGCCGACGTAGGCGATCGTCGCCCCGCGCACGCCCACGAAGACGTCGCGCATCAGGTCCAGGTTCTCGTCAAAGGCGTCAATGTGCGTGAAGAGCATCCCCGCTCCTTCCGTCGGCTGCCAGCGCCGGCCGCGCGAGGGCGCGCGTCGCGACCGGCCGCCCCGCGATGATACCGCGTCGCCGGCCGCCGCGCGCCGGCCCTGCATGTTTGTGGCCGCTTTGCGACTAGGCGCCGCCGCGCGCCCGCTCTCGTGCGAACGGGCGCGCGAATGGCGCTATCCTAGGCGACAAGGCTATGACGGAGAGGTCCTTTGCGGGACGTGCCGGGCACAGAGAGACGGGTCAGGGGCTGAGAGCCCGTCCGACGGCATCGCGGGGGAGTTCACTCCACCAGCTGCGTGCTGAACGGTGGCGGTCGGCCACGCAAGTAGGCAGGCCGGCCCGCCCCCGACACCGGGCGCAAGAGTGGGCGCGCGGGGACGACCCGGGCGCCAATCAAGGTGGTACCGCGGTCGAATCCGTCCTTGAGCAGCAGATGCCGGGGGCGGTTTTTTTGTACTCCGGCCCGATCGACCGGGCCCGTCGCGGCCCGACAGAAGGGATGCGCATGTCTGTTATCGATGAACTCGGCGCCATCCGCGAGCGCGCGCTCGCCCGCATCGCCGACGCGACCGACCTGAAGGGCCTCGACGAGGTCCGCGTCGCGGTCAGCGGCAGGAAGGGCGAGCTGACGGCGATCCTGCACGGCATGGGCGCGCTGAGCGCCGAGGAGCGCCCGCAGGTCGGCAAGCTCGCCAACGAGGTCCGCGCCGCCGTGGAGGGCGCGCTCGCCGCCCGGCGCGAGGAGCTCGCCGCCTCCGAGCTGCGGCAGCGCATGGCCGCCGAGGCCGTTGACGTGACGCTGCCGGGCCGCCGCGCGCCGCTGGGCCACGAGCACCTCATCAACTCCATCATCGAGGAGATGGAGGACTTCTTCTGCGGCATCGGCTACACCGTGATGGACGGCCCGCGCGTGGAGACGGAGTACTACAACTTCACGGCGCTCAACACGCCCCCCGACCACCCCTCGCGCTCGGCGCGCGACACGTTCTACGTCGTGGACGAGTCCGAGGGCGCCGACGGCCTGCCCACGACGGGCGTCATCGGCGAGTCCAACGTGCTGCTGCGCACGCAGACCTCGGGCGTCCAGGTGCACGCGATGGAGGCCGGCGAGCCGCCGATCTACATGATCGCCCCGGGCACGGTCTTCCGCCCCGACCAGGCCGACCCGAACCACCTGCCGCAGTTCCACCAGGTGGAGGGGCTCGTCGTCGACAAGGGCATCACCTTCGGCGACCTGAAGGGCACGCTTGACGCGTTCAGCCGCGAGATGTTCGGCCAGGACCGCCAGATCCGCTACCGCCCGCACTTCTTCCCGTTCACCGAGCCGAGCTGCGAGGTGGACGTCTCCTGCGGCGTGTGCCACGGAAAGGGCTGCCGCTTCTGCAAGAACACCGGCTGGCTGGAGATCCTCGGCGCTGGCATGGTGGACCCGAACGTGCTGCGCATGAGCGGCATCGACCCCGAGGTCTACTCCGGCTTCGCCTTCGGCATCGGCGTGGAGCGCGTGGCCTGCCTGCGCTACGACCTCCCCGACCTGCGCATGCTCGTGCAGGGCGACATGCGGTTCCTGCGCCAGTTCTAGGCGTGCGGCGGGCGTCGCGCCCGCCCGAACTCAACGAACCCGCCGCCCGGCTTCACGGGCTCACGATAGGAAGGAGCGCGTCACATGCGCGTCTCGTACGAATGGCTCGGCTCGATGGTGGACCTCCCCGCCGACGTGAACGACCTGGTGAGGGAGTACACGCGCACCGGCACGGAGGTCGAGGCGGTCGAGACGGTCGGCGCCTCGCTCGACCACGTCGTCACGGCCAAGGTGCTCACCAAGGTCGCGCACCCCGACTCTGACCACATGTGGGTCACCACGGTGGACGTGGGCGCCAACAACGTGGACGAGAACGGCGACCCGACGCCGCTGCAGGTCGTCTGCGGCGCCCAGAACTTCCAGGTCGGCGACCACATCGTCACCG
>CACZRK010000390.1 GCA_902783515.1 uncultured Coriobacteriaceae bacterium
GTACGTGAGGCGCTGGATGCCGGAGGCGAACTGGAACCGCGCGATGTCCAGGCCGCCGGTGATGAGCGGGAAGCCCGGGATGACGAAGAGCATCGCGCCGATGTAGCCCGCCTGGTGAATCCAGGCGCTCGGGTCAACGGCGCCGAGCGCGCGCAGGGCGAGCAGGTAGATGAGGCAGGCGACCGCGACCGCGACCATCGCCGCGGCGAAGTGGTTCACGTGCCGCCCGCCGAGCTTGCGCCTCGTGAAGTTGCCGACGCCGGCGCCGACGGCCGCGCACGCCATCTCCACGGGGCCGCCGCCGAGCAGGAAGACGAAGGCGCCGCACGCGCAACCGGCGGCCAGGCCGTGCTGCCAGGGGCGGTACTGCTGCCCGGCCTTCTCGACGTCGTCCAGCATCTCGTGCGCCTGCGCGACGGTGAGCCCGTCCGCGTAGCGCTCAAGGTCAACCAGGAACTGCTCCATGAGCTGCATGCGCTGGGTGTTCACGCCCGTCGTGCGCAGCGACACCACCTCGGTGTAGGCGGCGTGGCCGTCGGTGATGGTGACGTCGATGTCCACGAGGTCCACGTCGGCGCGGCACGACACGCCGAGGGTGCCGCCGACGCGCGCCATCATCTCGCGCACACGGTAGGCGCCGGTGCCGCTGGAGAGCATGAGCAGGCCGGCGCGCACGACGATCGACGACTTCGCGCGCACGCTCGCCGCGCGGACGGGGGCGCTCAGGTCCTCGTCGGTGTCGCGCCAGTCATGCCTCAGCGGGTCGGGCACGTGCCGGACGCCCCGCGAGCGGCCGACGACGACGCCTCGTGGCGAGCCTGACGAACCTGACGTGCCTGACACCATGTACCACCTCGCATGACGTGCGCCTACCGGGGCCGCTTGCGGCCTGAGGATCCATTGTACGCGCGGGGCGCCGCGCGGCGGCAGGCACGGGCGCCTTGGCACACAAAAGGCCGACGCCCGCGAGGTGCGGGCGCCGGCCGAGAGGCTGGATCATATCCGGCGCGGGGCGTCCGGTGCAAGACGCGGCAGACGCGCCCCCTGCGCCGCCCCTACGCGGCGGGCGTGGCCTTCTTCTGCCCGAAGATGGTCCGCGCGCCCTTGATCGCGAGCACGATGGCCAGGACCACGAGCAGCACGCCGATGACGAGCTGCAGCACGTTGCCGAGCGTGACGGTGCCGGCGGCGATCGCGGTGACCTTGCCGACGATCGTGATGACCAGCGAGGTCAGCGTGACGAGCAGCATGAACACCATCGGGAAGTAGAACATCTTGTTGTTCCTGCCGGCGTTGCCGAGCCACGCGCACACCGCGAGCAGGCCGAGGGCGGCGAGCAGCTGGTTCGCGGCGCCGAACAGCGGCCAGACCAGCTGGTAGCCCGTCATGCCCAGCACCACGCCGATGACGACCGTGATGATGGTCGCGACCCAGGGGTTCGTGATGGCCTTGCGCACGCCGGTGTTCTGGTCGGGCGTCTGGCCCTTGGGCGTGAAGAGCTCCTGGAACATGTAGCGCGCCAGGCGCGTCGCCGTGTCAAGCGAGGTGAGGCAGAAGACCGACACGGCCAGGATGAGCAGCGAGTACACGGTGGTCTCGGCACCCTGGAACGCGGGCAGCACGGCGAACATCTTGGATAGGCCGCTGGCGAAGACGGCGGTCGGCGAGGCGATGCTGCCGTCCATGTAGGAGCCCCAGACGAAGCCGACGGCGCACAGGGACAGCACGGCGACGAGGCACTCGATGAGCATGCCGCCGTAGGCGATCGGCTGCGCGCTCTTCTCGTTGTCAAGCTGCTTGGAGGTAGTGCCGGAGGCGACCAGGCTGTGGAAGCCCGAGATCGCGCCGCAGGCGATGGTGACGAAGAGCACCGGGAACATGAAGCCGCTGACGGCGACCTTGGAGTTGTTCACGACGCCGTCCACGACCATGCCCTTGCTCACGGAGAAGCCGGTGAAGGCCGGGATGCTCAGGTGACCGGCGTCGCCGGCGACGGTGGCGATGATGACGGCGGCCAGCGCCAGGACGATCATGCCGTAGAGCAGGTAGCTGCTCAGGTAGTCGCGCGGCTGGAGCAGGATCCACACGGGCGCGACGGAGGCGATAAGAATGTAGAGGCCGATGATGATCATCCACGCGTCATAGCTCAGCATGATCGGGACGTGCTCGCCCAGCCAGCTGCCGAGCGCGACGATGACCACGATGATGGCGATGGCGGACAGGACGTTGACCGCCGTCGGGATCGAGCGGCCGCGCGTGAACAGGCCGTAGATCACGGCGACGACGATGAACAGCAGGGAGATCCACGCCGTCTGCTGGTTCGCGACGCTCGGGGCGGCCGCGGTGGAGACGAACGTGTTGGCCACGATCGAGGCGAACGCGGCGACGACGAGCAGCAGCGTCAGGTACGAGAAGATGCAGAAGAGCTTCTTCGCCGTGTCGTCGATGTTCGCGCCGACGACCGCGGAGAGGGTCTGGCCCTTGTGGCGGATCGAGGCGAACAACGCGCCGAAGTCATGCATGGCGCCGAAGAAGATGCCGCCGATCAGAACCCAGAGCACGACGGGGACCCAGCCGAAGATGGCCGCCTGGATCGGGCCGTTGATGGGGCCGGCGCCGGCGATCGACGAGAAGTGGTGGCCGAGCAGCACGTACGGCTTGGCCGGGACGTAGTCGACGCCGTCCGAGATCTCCACGGCCGGGGTCTTGCGGTTGGGGTCGACGCCCCACTGCCTGGCGAGCCAGCCGCCATAGAACACGTAGCCACACACCAGCGCGGCGATGGCTATGATGACGATCAACAACGCGTTCACGATCCAACCTCCCTGTGGTCACAACCGTCCTTGCGAACGCGGGCGTCCGTCGCCCGCGCCTCAAACGTCACGTGCGCATCATGTCGCCACGCCCGTCCCTTGCCCGTCGCCCCGCGGCGTCGCGACGTTGGCGCGCAGCATCGGGCGCAGCACCTTGCCGGCGGCGTTGGTCAGCACCTCCCTGCCGGCGGGCGCCCCGAGGTCGACGACCGCGACTCGCAGGTCGCACCATCCCTTCCAGCCGAGCGCGAAGTTCTTGCGAAACCGCACGCGCCGGGCCTGCCGGCGCGCAGCCTCGTCCACGTGGTCGGCGACGAGCACGAGCGAGACGTTGGAGGACATGTGGTTCGGCTCGTCGGGGTCCACCATCGCCAGGCCGTGCCGCTTCACGAACGCGACGTCGCGCGCGAGCGTGGCCTCGTCCAGCGACGCGACCGACTCAAAGAAGACGTACTCGTGGCTGGCGATCTCCCACAGCTTGGCGCGCCGCGAGAGCACGTAGCGCTCCCCCTGCTCGCTGTAGACGGCGAAGCCCGGGAACGTCCGGCCGGCGACCTCGTAGTCGCGACTCACGTCGAACCACGCCTCGTGCGCGCGCAGCAGCCGCTCAAGGACGAGCTCGCGGCGCGGCGCGTCAGACGCCTCGGGCACGTCCTCGCTCGTCATGTCGCTCATCGCCGCCTCCCCTCGCATCGCCTCGTCGCGCCGTCGCACGCCCCGCCGGCCGCGGCGTCTCGCCGCCGGCCCGAACGGGTGGACGCATCGTATAACCCACCCGCCGCACCTCCCGAACGAATCGCCCGAACGGCAGTGTTTCGGGGTGGTGCGCCATTCGTTCATAGAAGTTAAGGAAGTGTTTCGCGCGATCATTACGGATGGGTTTCGCGACGGATTCGACGCGGTAACACGCCCCGCACCGGCCGCAGGCGCGCCGTGAGCGGCGGGCATCCGCCCGTCGGCGGCACGCGCGGCGCGCGCTACGCCGCGACGTACACCATCGCGATCACGAGCGCGAACCCCAGGAGGTCGGTCGGCGCGAAGGCGGTGCCCAGCCACGCGATGGAGGCGATCGTCGCGACGAGCGGCTCGGAGGTTCCGAGCAGGATCGCCTTCATGGAGCCGACGTCGCGCACGCCCTGCAGGTAGAGCGCGTAGGCGCCGAAGGTGCCCAGCACGACGACCGCGACGAGCAGCGCGACGCCCGCCCCGTCGAGCGCCGGCGCGCACGCCCACGGGCGCACCCACGCCGACAGGCACGCGCCCGCGACCCCCATGGTCAGGCCGTTCACGACGAAGTTGCCCCAGCGCGCCATAAGGCGGGCGGGCACGATGGAGAGCAGCGCGTTGCAGACGGCGCAGGCCAGGCCCCACGCGAGCCCCTCGGGCGGCATCGCGAGCTGGCGGACGTCGCCGCCGGTGGCGAGCACGAACGTGCCGGCGAGCGCGAGCACGACGCCGACGCGCTCGCGCATGCGGGGGCGACGGCGGGCGCGCACGCAGCTGTAGCCCAGCACGACGATCGTGCCGAGGCTCTGCAGCACGGTCGCCGTGGCCGAGTTCGTCCACGCGATGGCCTCCAGGTAGCTCACCTGCATGAGCAGCACCGCGGTCAGCGCGACGACGACGGCGGCCAGCAGGTCGCGCGGGCTGCGCAAGACACCGACGAGCTGCTCGCGGGCGGTCGCGACCGAGGCGAGCAGGAACAGCGCGCACGCCCCGAGCTGCCGCACGCACGACAGCCACAGCGGGTCCATCCCGTAGGTGGCCATGAGGTACTTGGACGCCGTCCCCGACAGGCCCCACAGCGCGCCGCCCGCCAGCGTGAGCAGCGTGCCGCGCACGCCTCGGCTCATCGCGGGCATCACAGCGCGCCAGGCAGCCACTGCAGCACGCCGAGGCACGCCACGCCCCCGACGATGCACCAGGCCATGGACTTGGTCTTGACAGCGATGACGGCCACCGCGGCGGCGGCGAGCAGCGGGGCGGCCCACGCCCACGGGTCGCCCGCCATGCGGTCGGGCGAGAACATGTCGTTGGCGACCAGCGCCGCGAACGCCGCAGGAGGGATGAGCCCGAGCGCGCGCACGACGACGGGCGGCAGCTCGCGACCCCTGAGCAGCACGAGCGGCAGCACGCGGCACGCGAGCATCGTGATCGAGCAGCCCACGAGGATCACCAGGTAGTCATGGACGCCCATCAGGCCTCCCCCTCCCCGTCGCGCGGCGCCCCGCCCGCGACCTCATCGACGCCGTCGCCCCCGGGCCCGTCGCCGGCGGCCGCCCGCGGTCGGCACGCCAGCGCGCAGCCCACGCCGACGAGCGCGCCGACCAGGATCGCCGGTCCGGAGAGCCCGACGAGCTTGCAAACGACGACGCCCGCGACGGACGCAGCGGCGGCCACGAGGTTCTCGCGCGTGAGGCGCTGCATGCACAGAAGGCAGATGAACAGCGAGGTCATCGCGAACGACGCGAGGGCCGTCGGGACGGAGACGATCGCCCCGATGACCGCGCCGGCGACGTTGGCGAGCGTCCAGGAGGTCAGGCTGCAGAGGTTCACGCCCAGCGCGCGCGGCACGTCCCAGTCGCCGTTGTAGAAGCGCGCGTAGTTCACGCCGAAGCTCTCGTCGGTCACCGTGGCGCCGAACAGCACGGTCAGCAGGCGCCCCTCCGCGCCGCAGAACTGCGACAGCGACGCGCCGTACAGCATCTGGCGGCTGTTCACCAGGCTGACGCTCAGCACGATGGCGGCAAGCGGGTTGCCCGCCAGCGCCATGTTCGGGATCATGAACTGGCCGGCGCCGGAGTAAAAGACGACGGACATGACGGCGACCATCCACCACGTGAGGCCGGCGGCGCTCTCAAGAATCCCGCAGGGCAGACCGAGCACGACGTAGCCGAGCACGATCGGCAGCGCGGCGCGCAGCGACTGGCGCAGCGTCGAC
>CACZRK010000391.1 GCA_902783515.1 uncultured Coriobacteriaceae bacterium
AGGGGCAAGCACCGCGCACCTCAGCACGCACGTGCAGGCCCGTAAGCCAAGGCGGGACGCCTGGACGCCGTGCTCGGCACGCTCTCCGAGCGCGAGCGTAAGATCATCGAGCTGCGCTTCGGCCTGGCCGACGGCCGCCCGCGCACGCTTGAGGAGGTCGGCCAGGAGTTCGGCGTCACGCGCGAGCGCATCCGCCAGATCGAGAGCAAGACGCTCTCCAAGCTGCGCGGCCCCTCGCGCTCCGCGCGCCTGCGCGACTACGGGCAGAACATCTAGCGCCCGGGCCGCACCCGCATGACCGCAGCCCCATCCGACGCCGCGCGTGGCATGACGGTGCCCGCGCGGCGCGCGAACGTGCCGCCGTACCTTGACGGCCTCAACGACCAGCAGCTCGCCGCGGTGACGGCGACGGAGGGCTGCCTGCGCGTGATCGCCGGCGCGGGCACGGGCAAGACGCGCGTGCTCGTCCAGCGCTACGCCTACCTCGTGGAGGGCCTCGGCATCGACCCGGGCACCATCGCCTGCGTGACGTTCACGAACAAGGCCGCCGACGAGATGCGCCGGCGCATCCGCGCCCTCATCGGCCCCTGCAGCGACACCTCGCTCGTCGCGACCTACGACAGCCTGGCGACCCGCGTGCTGCGCGAGGACATAGAGCGCCTATTCTGGCCATCGACCTTCCGCATCGCCGACCGCGAGGAGCAGAAGGAGATCCTCGCCGACGTCTACGAGCGCCTGGGCGTGCGGATGGACGCCGCGAGCTTCGAGAAGGTGGTCGCGCGCACGGCCGCCGAGAAGGCCTCGGGCGGCTACATCCCCGGCCTGCTCTCGCGCGAGCGCGTGCGCGTGCTGCCGCACCCGTCACGCGACGCCGTGGACGACCTCGTGGAGGCCTACCTGCAGCGACAGCGGCGTGACTTCATCCTGGACTTTGACGACCTGCTCGGCCTGGCCCAGCACCTGCTGGACGGCTGCGACGAGGCGCGCGAGCGCTGGCAGCGGCGCCTCACGTACCTCATGGTGGACGAGTTCCAGGACTCCACCGCCGACGAGCTGCGCTTCGTGGACACGCTCGCCGGCCTCTCCCGCAACCTCATGGTCGTCGGCGACCCCGACCAGAGCATCTACGAGTGGCGCGGCAGCGACCCGCGGCTGCTCGTGGACTTCGCCGACACGCATGACCCGTGCGAGACGCTCTTCCTCACGCGCAACTACCGCTGCACGCCGCAGATCCTGGCCTGCGCGAACGCGCTCATCACCCACAACGCCGTCCGCGTGCCCAAGGACCTGGTGGCCGAGCGCCCGGCCGGCGCGCCCGTCGTGCACCTGCACGCCGCGAGCGAGGCCGAGGAGGTCGCCTGGGTCGTCGACCGCATCCAGCAGATGCACGACCGCGGGATGGCGTGGCGCGACGTCGCGATCCTCTACCGGGCGAGCTACCTGAGCAGCCCGATCGAGCGCCAGCTCATGGAGCGGGGCGTCCCCTACCGCATCCTGGGCGGCGTCCGCTTCCTGCAGCGCATGGAGATCGCCGACGCCGTCGCCTACCTGCGACTCGTCGTGCAGGACGACGACTATGCCTTCGCGCGGATCGTCAACACGCCCCGGCGGCGCATGGGCAGGGCCCGCCTGCGTCACCTGCGCCAGCTCCAGCAGGCCGCCGACGACGCGGCGGCGGGCGGCGGGCGCGACGCGCTCGTGACGACGCCGCCCGTCGGCGTCGCGCGCACGCCGCGCTCGCTGTTCTCCCTGCTCAGGGAGCACCTGGGCGACCCCGAGCTCAAGGGTTCCGGCGCGCGGTCGTTCGTGGACCTCATCGAACACCTGCGCGAGCGCATGGACGGCCTCGGCGTCGCCGACTTCGTTGACCTCGTGCTCACCGAGTCGCGCTACGAGGCCTACGTCCGCGAGCTCGGCAACATGGAGCGGCTGGACAACCTCGCCGCCTTCAAGCGCATGGCGCACGCGTTTGAGACCGACGCCGGCGAGGAGGTCACGATCCGCGACTTCCTGGACGCGCTCACGCTCGGCGCGGGCGACCTCGTCCCCGACGACGGCGCGGACTGCGTCCCGCTCATGACGATCCACCAGGCCAAGGGCCTCGAGTTCCCCTGCGTCATCCTCATGGGCATGACCGAGCGGGCCTTTCCGTCCGCCCGCACGCTGGACGAGCGCCACGAGCGCGGCCTGGAGGAGGAGCGGCGCCTGTGCTACGTGGCGCTCACGCGCGCCCGCGACCTGCTGGTCATGACCGACGCCGAGGGGTACCTCGGCCGGGCGCCCCGGATCCCCTCACGCTTCCTCGCGGAGATGGGCGAGGGCTCCTACGAGCGCATCGGCGTGATCCCGGAGCCGCTCGCGGCGCGCATGCGGGCCCTCGCCGGCTCGCACGCCGACGACGCGCGCGAGGACGAGGCGGGCTGGGTGGGGCAGCGCGTCATCCACCCCGTGTTCGGCCCCGGCACGATCGTCGAGCGGGACGCCGGCGGGACCTCCTTCCGCGTGGACTTTGACGCGCTCGCGACGCCGCGCCACCTCTCGACGGCCTTCCTCGCCCGCCTTCTCGGGCAGCAGGACGACGGGACGGGCGCCACGCCCGTGCAGGTGACGGTCAGCCCCCACCGGACGGCGTGAACACACCAGATAGCGTGCATATGCGGCGCATACCCAAAATGTGCTACCAGTCGCTACCGCCTACCCAAATGGGATAAGCCTCCCTATGCGAGCCGTCACCTCGGCCCGACGGGGGCCTATCTCTCTAACCCCTCTCGGGTGGTACGTCATCCGTATGGGTGAGCGCAAAGCTTCTGATCATGCACACGACCTCATCCATTTCTTGCAATGGCCAATTGTGAAGACGCCTCCACAGGCATATGGAGGAGTAGATTCTTGCATTCTTGCAGGTAGACGGCTTGATGAGCGCATGAGCGCAAACTCATCCTTAATGAGCGATAGCCATTGCCGCGTGAATCTGGCACTATGCAGTCAGTCGCAAGGCAAGGCGCAAGGGATGCAAGCGAAGATCCTGAAAGCCTTGTGAAGCATCAATGAAGTGTTCTTGCGATTGAAATATTGACAACTCCTTGTGCCATTGCATAGCTTCCCCCCTTGTGCATGCAATCGGCAACATCCCCTTGCCAACAGGCCCGATGACTCCCCCTTAGTCATCGGGCCTGTTGGGTTTTCGGGCGTCGCGTCGGCGGGGCGGCGTGGGCGGGCGATGACCCCCAGGCGCTCACCTCGTCGCGAGACGCCCGTCGTCAAGCATATCCTCGTTGATCGTGAGCGCGTACCGGTCGCAGACGGCGCGCAGCTGCGCGTCGGTCACCATGCGCGGTGGCTCCGCTCCGCCGTTGGCGGCGCGGGCGGCCAGGTAGAGACCCGCAGTCTTCTCGACGGTGTGGACGGCGCCGAACGCCTCGTCAAAGCTCGTGCCGACGGCGATGATCCCGTGCAGCGACCAGACGACGACGCGATGCGTCCGCAGCAGGTCGCGCGTCGCGTCGGCGAGCTCGGGACTGCCCGGCACCATCCAGGGCGCGACGCCGAGGCCTTCCGGGAACACGATCACGCACTCGGTCATCGAGCGCCAGAGCATGCGCGTCCAGGTGCGCGCGTCCGGCCGGATGAGCGTGGAGAGCGCGACGACGTTGGGACAGTGCGCGTGGTACACGACGCGACAGTCGTCCCCGGCGGCCAGGCGCGCGTCATAGCCGCGCAGGTGCGTCACGAGCTCGCTCGAGGGGCTGCCGCCGCCCACGAGGCCCCAGACGAGGCGCCACGCGGCGCCGGCGGGGTCGATCTGGATGACGCCGGCGTTCGCGGACGGGTCCGTCGGCACGTTGCGGAGGAACCTGCCCGATCCCGTCACGATGAGGTGTGACCCGGCGAGCCGCGGCAGCGCATAGGTCACGCCGCGGGTCGCGATTGGCCGCCAGGGGCCGCGCGCCCCCTCGGGCAAGAACGCGGGCGCGAAGTCGTCCACGTCCCGGGGCGTCATGCGGTAGGAGAGATTGCCGCCGTTCGCCTCGTGCCAGCCCTGGGCGAAGCCGTCCGCGCACAGGCGCATGAAGCCGGCCAGGCACGCCGGCAGCCCCTCGCGCGCCTCGTCCGCCGCCGTCCCGTACGCAAAGACCCGCGCGCCGCTCGCGTTCGCGTCTGCGTCCATGCGTGCCGCGCCCCCTCCCCCGTCGTGCGATCCGTCCGGCGATCCCCGCGGCGCGCCGCGCCACCGCGCGCCGCGCGCCGGGGGCCGTCCTCCTGCCTAGGCGAACATGTTGCGCTCGCGAAACTCCGCCTGCACGGTGCGCAGCATGAGGTCCACGTCGTCCAGGCCGAGGTGCCGCTCCTTCTCGCCCTCCCTGAGGGTGCCGCGCCGCAACGCCCAGCTCTCGAGCGCCGCGGGGCGCGAGTCGTGCGGCAGCGACTTGTAGTCCGGGTCGATGCGACGGCAGATGTCGCGCGTGTCGATCGGGATGATCTCGCCCGCCTTGCGCGCCTCGGCGTAGCCGTCCAGGTGCAGCATGAACCAGGAGTCCTCGAACGCCGCGTTGTGCGCCATGAACGGGTAGCGGCGGAAGGACTCGAGCAGCGCC
>CACZRK010000392.1 GCA_902783515.1 uncultured Coriobacteriaceae bacterium
CGGCGTGCAGGCGCAGCAGCGCCGTGAGGGCGCCGCGCATGTCGGCGCGCGACACGATCTCGTCCACGAAGCCGTGGGCGAGCTGGAACTCGGCGCTCTGGAACCCGGCGGGCAGCTTGCGGTGGATGGTCTGCTCGATCACGCGCGGCCCGGCAAAGGCGACGAGCGCACCCGGCTCGGCGACGGTGACGTCGGCCTCCATGGCGAAGCTCGCGGTGACGCCGCCGGAGGTCGGGTCGGTCAGGACGGCCACGTAGAGCAGGCCGGCGTCGGAGTGGCGCCGCACGGCGCCGGACACCTTTGCCATCTGCATGAGGGAGGTCGCGCCCTCCTGCATGCGGGCGCCGCCCGAGACGGTGAAGCCGACCACGGGCAGGCGCCGCTCGGTCGCGCGCTCAAAGAGCCGCGTGACCTTCTCGCCGACCGCCGAGCCCATGGACCCCATCATGAAGTCGCCGTTCATGACGAACAGCGCGCACCGGCAGCCGCCGATGGTCGCCTCGCCGCACACGACGGCCTCCGTCTCGCCGCTGCGCTCCCGCGCCTTGGCGAGCTTGCCCTCGTAGCCGGGGAAGCCGAGGATGTCCACGGACGCCACGTCGGCGTCCCACTCGGAGAAGCTGCCCGGGTCCACGGTCATCTCGACGCGAGGACGCGCCGAGAGCCGCAGGTGATGGCCGCAGCGGGGGCACACCTCCAGGTTCTCGTCCAGGCGCTCCGCGCTCACGACGTGATGGCAGCCGGGGCACTGCACGTACACGCGCCGCTCGGCCACCTCCACGGGCATCTCCGTCGCCGGCGCCTCCAGCGTGTTGCGGCTCTTCTTGGCGAACTTGTCAAACATGCCCATGCGCACGCCCCCTTCGCGCTCGGTCAGACGTGCGGCCCGGCCGTCCGACCGAGAGGACGACCGGGCCGGGAGCTACCTGCTCTGCGGGAGCAGGTGCGCCATGATGTCGGTGTGGTAGACGCCCGACAGGAAGTCGGGGTCGTTCAGGATGTCCAGCTGCAGCTCGGAGTTGTCCGAGACCCCCTCTATCGCGAGCTCGCCGAGCGCCGAGCGCATCTTGCGGATGGCCTCCTCGCGCGTCTGGGCGTGCACGATCAGCTTCCCGAGCAGGGAGTCGTAGTAGGGCGGCACCGTCATGCCCTGGTAGAGGGCCGAGTCAAAGCGGACCCACGGGCCGTTGGGCACGTGCAGCATCGTGACCTTGCCGCAGGACGGCACGCCCTCGCGCGTCTCGGCGTTGATGCGGCACTCGATGGCGTGGCCCGTGGGGCGGATGTCGGCCTGCGTAAACGGTAGGGCGGCGCCCGCGGCGACGCGCAGCTGCCACTTCACGAGGTCGATGCCCGTGACGAACTCGGTCACGGGATGCTCCACCTGCAGGCGGGTGTTCATCTCCATGAAGTAGTAGTCGCCGTCGTCGGTGTAGAGGAACTCGATGGTGCCGACGCCGGTGTAGCCGACGGCCGCCGCCATGGCGCGCGCGCTCGCGCACATCCTCTGGCGGACGTCGTCGGGCAGGCAGGCGCAGGGGCTCTCCTCCAGCAGCTTCTGGTTGCGGCGCTGCACCGAGCACTCGCGCTCGCCGAGCGTGAGGATCGTGCCGTGCTCGTCGCACAGCAGCTGGACCTCCACGTGGTGGGCGTGGGCGACGAACTTCTCCATGTAGCACTCGCCGTCGCCGAAGGCGCTGGCGGCCTCCTGGGACGCCTCCTGGAAGGCGTGGCCCGCCTGCGCGGGGTCGTCGACGCGCCGGATGCCGCGCCCGCCGCCGCCCGCGCGCGCCTTGATGAGCACGGGGCAGCCGATGCGCGTGGCCTCCTCCACGGCCTGCTCGGGCGTGGCGATCAGGTCGCAGCCGGGCACGATGGGCACGCCGGCCTCGCGCGCCACGCGGCGGGCGTGGTCCTTGTCGCCCATCTGCTCGATGACCTCGGGCGTCGGGCCGACGAAGACGATGCCGCAGTCGCGCACCGCGCGGGCGAACGACGCGTTCTCCGAGAAGAAGCCGTAGCCGGGGTGGATGGCGGTCGCGCCGGTCTCGGTCGCCACCGTCAGGATCGCGTCCTGGTTCAGGTAGCTGTCCTGCGGGCGCGGCCCGCCGATGCAGTACGACTCGTCGGCGAGCGCCACGTGCAGGGCGTTGCGGTCGGCGGTCGAGAAGACCGCGACGGTCTGGACGCCCATCTCCTTGCAGGCTCGGATGACGCGCACCGCGATCTCGCCGCGGTTGGCGATGAGAATCTTCTGGAACATGTGTCTGTGCGCCTACTCGTTCTTCGTGGGCTGGACGAGGGCGAAGCTGAACTCCGCCGTGACGCAGGTCGCGTCGCCGACCGCCGCCGTGCCCCGCGCGAAGCGGAACGGGCCCTTCGCCTTGGTGATGGCGCAGGTCAGCGTCACGGTGTCGCCGGGGCGGACGGGGTGCTTGAAGCGCACCTTGTCCAGGCTCGTGTAGTAGGGCGTCGCACCGGCCAGCGCCGGGTCGTCCGCCAGCAGCACGCAGCAGTTCTGCGCGATCATCTCGCACAGGATGACGCCGGGCACCACCGGGTTGCCGGGGAAGTGCCCCTGCAGGAAGAACTCGTCGCCGCGCACGCGGTAGGCGCCGCGTGCCTCTGGCTGGCCGTCGGCGCCGGTGACCACCTCGGACTCGTCCAGAAGCAGCATCGGCTCGCGGTGGGGCAGTATCGTCTTGAGCTGTTCGCGATCCATCGGCGTCTCCTCTCTCGCGACCCTAG
>CACZRK010000393.1 GCA_902783515.1 uncultured Coriobacteriaceae bacterium
ACCGACGACGAAGAGCGCCTTCTCAGCTACTGGCATGCCATGAGCGACAGCCAGAGGGACGCCCTCCTCAAATTGCTCGGCGAGTTCCTGCCGACGTCGCAAAATGATGACTCGTAATTAAACCGGATCCACACATTGGCCTATATAGGCCAACTTGGCCTTTGATACAGGTCGCACTCTTCGGGGGATTGGCCGATATAGGCCAGTCCCCATTTTTGCCTTCGAGCATAGAACGTGTGTTCTATTTATCGCGGTGTACTCTGCTATCCGAAAGCCACGCATAGGGCGCGGCCATCAGCAGGCGCGCGAGCGCCGGAGAGGAGTCTGGATGAGTAGGCCACGATATGAGACGGAACGCCTGACGATGACGCCGCAGGAGGTCGCGAGCCTGTTGGGCTGTTCGCCGAAGCACGTCCGTGACATGTGCGCCGACGGCAGGATCAGGGCGGCCCAGATCGGCAAGCTGTGGCACATCAACCGCGCCGCGCTACTGGAGCAGCTCGGGCTAGATGAGGAGGAGGTTGTCCATGAATAAGAAAAGCGGCGCCGAGGATGTTGCCGCATCCAAGGCGCCATCTAACCAGGACACGGAGTCCGACATGATTATCGTCCCCTCCACAGTGGAGAGCAAATTCACCACGCAACAATTAGAGCGCGCCCACCGAACGATCAGCCGCGCCAAGGCTTGGACGCGCGAGAACCCGTCCGCGTGGCAGCGCATGAACGAACTTGCGCTCGAAGACGCGGGGCGCGGGAAGCGTGTCTCGGGCAGCGCGCTTGTCGAAGACTGCCGCAAGAAGGATTTCACCGACGTCTACGGGAAGGCGACCAGGGTCAACAACGACCTCGCCCCGATGCTCGCCCGCCTCATCTCAAAGGGGAACCCGTCCGTCGCGCGTCACGTGGAGATGCGCACGAGCATCTATGAGGAGGTGGGCTACTGATGGCTGAACGGGATGAGGCGATCTTCGGGATTGAGGACCGCCGGCAGAACGCGCTTCAGTTCATGCGCTGTCCGTTCAAGTCGGGCGACCCGTGCGATGGCGAATGGTGCGCCCTCTCGCTGGATCTCGACGGCTACATGTGCTCCTTCGCGGTGATAGCGGGCACGTTGCTCCGCGGCGGCAACGTGGCGGAGGTGGGGAGCGAATGATGACGCTACCGTCATGCGACCAGATGCCGCGCGAGATGCTAGGGCGTCGGCAGTGGGTCACGTGGTCCTACGCGGAGCGCAACGGCAAACGGACCAAGCAGCCTCACGACCCGGCAACGGACATGCTCGCCAAGGTCAACGACCCGACGACCTGGAGCACGTTCGAGCAGGCGGCCTCATCCTGCGCGCGGCACGGGCGCGACGGGGTCGGCTTCGTGCTCGCTCAAGATCGTGCCTTCACGGGCATCGACCTCGATCACGTGATCGGCCGGGATGGCAGAGTCCGCATTCCGGAGGTCGCCCAGCTTGTCCGCGAGGCCAACACATACGTCGAACTCTCCCCATCGGGGGAGGGCCTTCACCTGTACCTCAGAGGCCCGATCCCGGATAACGTGAAGCGGGGCTACAAGAGCAAGGCCAGTCAGCCCGGCGGATGGGCGTGCGAATGCTACGACTCGAACCGCTTCTTCACGGTCACGGGGAAACGTTACGAGGTGAGGGCAGATGCCTGAACTCACGATGCTGTCGGAGTCGTCGGCGACAGTGCGGGCGTTCTCGGAGAGGTTCCTTGCGCGAGCGGACGCCCCCTCATCCCCATCCCCTGTGGACGGCAAGCCGAGGGACGTCAACGCGCTCATCGAACGGATGCGCCGCTCCAAATCATGGGACAGGATCGACGCGCTCATGCACGGCGAGCCGGACGAAGGTGCCGACAGGTCGTCGCTCGATCTCTCGTTGCTCAACTACCTGGCCTTCTACTCCGACGGCGATCCCGCCCTCATGGACGCGGCATTCCGCGCGAGCGCGCTCTACCGCCCGAAGTGGGACGAACGGCACAGCTCGGACGGCAGGACGTACGGCCAGATGTGCATAGAGCGCGCGGTTCGAGACACCCAGTCCACAGCGAGTGACGGGAGGCGAGAGGTCGGGGGGCAGGCGCCCAGGGGCGCTCGGGCAAATCCCCTGAAGCTGACCAACATCGCCGACGCCCTCGCCGGTGGTCCGCCGACACCCGATCCCGCGCTCATCGACGGCGTTCTGCGAGTGGGGCAGAAGATGCTTCTCAGCGCGCCGCCGAAGGTCGGGAAGTCTTGGCTCGCGATCGACCTCGCGGCGGCGCTCGCGGCAGGCGGCAGGTGGCTGTGCTTTGACTGCGCGCGATGCACGGTCGTGTACGCCAACCTGGAAATCAGCGAGACGTCATTCCTCATCCGCTGCGATCGAGTCTTCAAGTCCAGGCAGTTCGACGCCGACGACGCTGAACCCGTCCTCGCGTTTGAGGGCAGGGGCTACGATCTGGACGCCAAGGCGTTCGTGGACGGTCTTGTGTCGGCTTGGGAGAACGCGGGATACCCGGAGTGGGGATGCGTGATTGTTGACTGTCTCTATCAGCTTGAGAGCGGCGACGAGAACGCGGTGAAGGACATGCGACCGCTTGTCGCCCAG
Organism: uncultured Coriobacteriaceae bacterium; assembly: GCA_902783515.1. GTDB lineage: Bacteria > Actinomycetota > Coriobacteriia > Coriobacteriales > UMGS124 > CAIFEU01. The sequence continues at coordinate 2,600 of CACZRK010000393.1, forward strand.
CTCGACAGGCTCGGACGCGTCATCGGCTGCGCGGTGGTCGCAGTCCATCACCACAGCAAGGGGGCGTCAGGCTCCAAGGCTTCGATCGACCGCGCGGCTGGATCGTCGGTCTTCTCGCGGTGGCCCGACGCCCTCATCGACATATCACCGCTCGACTTCGAGGAGGCCGAGGACAACGAATCCTACTCACAGGCTTGTCGGGACGCCTGTCGGGACATGGAGGCTGTGGGGGCGGGGGCCTTCAGGATGTCATTCGACCTGCGCGAGTTCCCCAGGCGGAAGCCGCTCGACCTTCTCTTCCGCGACGGCACGTTCTTCCCCGACGTGGCCGGCGCGCTCGCCGAGTTGCCCGTGGTTGGCTCCTTCGAGGCGGGCGGCAGGCGGGGCGGGGCGGCGACGCGTCAGAGGAGCGCAAGGCAGCGCGAGACCAAGGCGGCGCTCATCGAGCAGTGCATCAAGGCGTGTAAGGACGACGGGGAACCACCTACCGCATCGAACGTCCTGAACCGATATAACGAGCGGGCGGGGCAGGCCGGACTCCCGGTGATCCAGAGGAGCACCCTCAACTCCTGGCTCAAGCCGTCGGGCGCTTCGATACCGTTCCACCTCGAACCGTCCCCGGAGGGGAGTGTCGTCACCCCTGACTCCGCGCCAAGCAGCGAGCCGCGGGAAGTTTAGTCGTGGTGGGTGGGTAGGGGCTATAAGGGGGCTTCACCCACCCACCAACACCAGAAGGCATCTCTCCACAGACGGAGGGGATGGTGGTGTTGGGTGGGTATGGCCCCTTTATAGTCTTCACCCACCCACCAATCCCCTGTGGATAGAACACGACGCAAATCGGAGGCATGTATGGCAGATGGGCAGAGAGGCCCGATCGAGGCCGCAGTTACGGCAGGCGACGAGCGCGAGGCTGTCTATCAGACGCTCAGGAAGACGGCCAAGCTTCTTGACGAGTGCGAGTCCGACCGAGACGCCCGGCCTCTCGCAACGACAGTCGTCCAACTCTACGATCGGCTCAAGGAGCTGGACAAGGCAGCGGCGGCCAGAGAGAGCCGCAAGGCGAGCGTCTTGGAACAGGTGATGGCGCGGTACGAGGCTCGCGAGAGCGCGTGCGGCTAGACTGACATGGAGAGACGCCCCCCCCAGAATCGGCGCGGGCGTCTCTCGCTCTGTGGGCAGGTGACATGACGAGGCCAACGCGGCCATCGCCGACGTCATGCCGATCTCGGGCAACCCTGGATGTCAGCACCATCACATCGACGCACCCATGATGCTTTTATTCACATCGGGCGTTGTCATTTCAGACAGTCGCATCTAGGCAGGCGCGCGTGCTCAAGTCGATGCGCCGCGAGGGCCGATCCGCCCGGCCGCTGACCATCTTGCTCGCACAGCACCGACACTTCATCAGTGCGCCCAGCGAGGCGACGCCCCCCCAGGGGGGTCTTTTTTTGTACGGCCGCAAGCCCGCCCGGCGGCCTAGGGCCAAAATCTCCCCACCTGCGAAATCCGCAGCGGATTCGAATAGGTTTTATCCCGGCGTTATCCCGCTTGTTATCCCGGCACCGTTTTTTCCGGGATAAAACGGCAAAAACGAAAGCAGGCCAGGGACCTTAGCATCCCTGACCTGCTGTTCTTTCAGTGGTGCCCCCTGTAGGATTCGAACCTACGACACCAGGTTTAGGAAACCTGTGCTCTATCCCCTGAGCTAAGAGGGCACGCGCGCGCCTGCGACGCACGCCGGCGAAGCGCTGCGCCATTGTAGCACACGCCCCCGCGGCGCCAGACGTCATCAACGCCAATCCCCATCGCTTCGCCGCACGTCACGCGCAACGAGCCGCGCGCGGCGCCCTACGCGAGCAGGCCGCGCGCCGCCTCGCCCAGTCGGTCGCGCAGGGCCTCCGCCTCGGCGCGCGTGGCGCCCTTCGCAAAGACGTACAGCTTCACCTTGGGCTCCGTGCCGCTCGGGCGCACGATCACGCGGTTGTCGCCCGTCAGGCGCATCTCCACCACGTTGGCGCCGGGCAGCGTCTGGGGCTCGTCGGCGCGGGCGAGCGCGCCGCGGCCGGGCACCACCGGCATGGGGGCGCCGTGCTGGTAGTCGGTCACGCCCTCCACGGCAAGCCCGGCGATCTCGGTCGGCAGGTTGCCAGCGTGCAGGCCGTCCATGATGGCGCGCATCTTCGCCGCGCCCGCGGCGCCGGGGAACGCCACGCTGATGGTCTTGTTCAGGTAGTAGCCGAACTCCCGGTACACGTCGTCGATCGCCTCGGCCAGGTCGCGGCCGCGGGCGGCGTACCAGGCCGCCATCTCGCAGATCAGCATGTCGGCGACGATGCCGTCCTTGTCGCGCACGTGATCGCCGGCAAGGTAGCCGTAGCTCTCCTCAAAGCCGAACAGGTAGCGGCCCACCTGGCCGGCGCGCGCGAGCAGGGAGATCTGATCGCCGATGTACTTGAAGCCGGTGAGCACGCGGCGCATCTCAAAGCCGTAGTGCCGCGCCAGCGCGTCAGGCATGACGGAGGAGACGATCGTGGACACGACCACGCGGTCGCCCAGGTCCTCGCCCGCCTCGCGCTTCACGCGGCAGAGCCAGTCGATGAGCAGGATGCCCACCTCGTTGCCCGTGAGCAGCACGTAGTCGCCGTCATGCGGCACCGCGATGCCCACGCGATCGGCGTCGGGGTCGTTCGCGAGCAGCAGGTCGGGCTTCTCGACCTCGCAGAGCTCGATGCCCTTCTGCAGCGCCTCGCGGATCTCGGGGTTCGGGTAGGGGCAGGTCGGGAAGTCGCCGTCCGGGTGCTCCTGCTCGGGCACCACGACGACGTTGCGCACGCCGATGCGCGCGAGCACGCGCCGCGCGAGCTCGATGCCCGTGCCGTTCAGCGGCGTGTAGACCACCTTGAAGCGCTCGCACACCTCCGGCGTCATGACGCCGGGCACGCTCTGCGTCAGGACCGCGTCCACGAAGCGATCCAGGGTGTCGTCGCCGATCCACTCGACGAGGCCGGCCGCGACCGCCTCGTCAAAGTCCATCAGGCGCGGGCCGTCAAAGACGTCGATGCCGTTGATCGCCGCCTGGATGTCCGCCGCCGCCTGGCTCGTGATCTGGCAGCCGTCGTCGCCGTACACCTTGTAGCCGTTGTACGGCGCGGGGTTGTGGCTCGCCGTCATGCAGATCCCCGCCGACGCGTGCAGGTCGCGCACCGCGAAGGACAGCGCCGGCACGGGCTCGATGCGCGGGTAGAGCAGCGCCTTCACGCCGTTGGCCGCCAGCACGCGCGCCGCCACGCGGACGAACTCCTCACCCTTGTTGCGCGAGTCGCGCGCGATCGCGACGGTCGGGTGGTCGTAGTGGGCGTTCAGGTACGCCGCCAGCCCCTGCGACGCCTGGGCGACCGTGTGGACGTTCATGCGGTTCGTGCCGACGCCGATGACGCCGCGCAGGCCCGCCGTGCCGAACGCGAGCGTCTGGTAGAACGCGTCCGTGAGCGGCGCCTCGTCGCCCGACGCGGCCTTGGCGGTGAGCGCGGCGAGCTCCGCGGCGAGGTCGTCGTCCGTGCACTTCGCGCGCCACTGCTCCACCGCGTTCGCGATCTTCTCGTCCATGGTGCCATGTTCCCTTCGGTCGCAGGACAGGCTCGACCGGCGGCTGCCGCCGAGCGCTCGTGAGTCGTTCCCCGCCATTCTACCGAGCCGCGCGGCCCGGCGCGCACCGCACACGCAGCGCACACGCCGTCGCGTGCCGGCAGGTGGCCACGACGGCAAGCGGCCGAGCCGCGCGCCGCGACGTCGGTGACAGCCGGCGAAAAATGCACGATCATGGCGCTCGTACACGTGCGGGCGAAACGCGAGCGAGGAGGCTGCGGCGATGATCGGCGACCTGGTGGGCACGGGCGAAGGCGCGGGCGATCCGGCGGGCGCGCGGAAGGGACGCCCCTCCCCCGAGGCGCGGGCGGATGACGTCGAGACGACCGTGCGGGCGACGGGCGTCTGCGAGGCGGTCGCGCGCTGCGTGCTCGGGCAGATCCATCGCGCGTACCCGTGCGCCGAGGCCCAGACGCTCGAGACGCCCGACGACCTCAGCCTGCCGTCGGAGCGCCATCCCGCGTTCTTCGGATCGTTTGACTGGCACTCCTGCGTGCACTCGCACTGGGCGCTCGTGCGCATGCTGACCTGCGGCGTCATCAGGGATGAGCGGCTCGCCGGCGACGTCGTGCGGGCGCTCGGACGCACCTTCCAGCCTGCGCTGGTCGCGCGCGAGGCGGCCGCGTGGGAGCGCCTGCCCGCGCACGTCGAGCTGCCGTACGGCCTCACCTGGCTGCTCGCGCTTGACGCGGAGCTCGCCGCGCTCGCGCGCCGCGACGGGCGCGGCGGCGCCTGGC
>CACZRK010000394.1 GCA_902783515.1 uncultured Coriobacteriaceae bacterium
CTCCGACGCCGCCCGGCGCTCCCGCGCGTCGAGCGTCGCACGCTTTGCCTTCAGCACGGCCGCCCCCTTTGCGCGGATCTCGTCGATATACCCCTGCGCCTCGCCCCGCGCCGCCTCGGGCGCCGCCTCGCGGGCTCGTTCGAGCAAGGCGACGAGACGCTCGACGTTCGCACGCGAGTAGATGGTCCACACACGACGGTCGCCCAGCACCGCGCGTGCCGCCACGTCCCGGTCGCACAGGATCGGCAGGATCGCGAGCGCGCTCGCAGGCACGAGGTCCCCCGCGCAGTCGCGCAGGTCCACGATAACGTGCGCGGCCCGCTCGATCGCCGCGGTACCGGCCGCGAGCCCCGCGCCAAGGGCGTCCGGGTCCGCGAGGGACCCCACGCGCACGAGTGCAACGCCCGCGCGCGGCTCCGTGACGACCGTGGTCGCGTCCTGCGCGGGGATTGGGTAGCGGCGCAGGTCAAGACGCTCCACGTGGCCGTCGCCCGTGAAGACGTCCATGTCGTCGAACATCCGCAGCGTGAGGTCCCAGTCCTCAAGGTCGGTCCCGCGACCACCGAGCACGTCCGCGCCCATGTCACGCAGAAGCTCGGGGATGCGCTCGCGCCCCACCGCGGCGACGCGCATGCCCGGCGACAGGCGCGGCTCGGCCGTGGCCGACGTGACGTAGAGCCACTCCCCGTCGCGGCGCACCCGAAACCCGAGGCTCGTCTCACGCCAGGCGGGGTCCGCGCACGTCACGCGACACGTGGCGGAGGCGTGTGCCGACGCGATGAGCTGACGGGTCGCTAGCATGAAGAGCGCCGGGTCCGCCGCAGCGTCGCGGGACGCCTTGGCGAGCGCGTTGCCGCAGGCGCTCGCGTCGCCGCTCAGCACGCGGCCGGGCGCCGCGTCCACGCGGAGCGTCTTGGCGATGTCGTTGTACGCAGACCAGTAGAGAAAGCCCCTCATGCCCATCCCGTCCCCTGACGGCGGGGCGTGCCGGCACGCGAGCGGCCGACACGCCCCGCATCCGTTCCCCGTGCGTCCGTCACCCTCCGACGCGACGCAGGCGTCACGCACGCGCGGCTAGCGCGTGACGTAGGCCGCGGCGTTGCGGCCGGCGACGCGTCCGTTCGTGCACGCCATGCCGATGGAGTTGCCCGCCGCGGGCGTCGCGTACCCCGTGCCATAGCGGCCGCCGAGGTCGTTGCCGGCCGCATACAGCCCGGGAATCTCGGCGCCGTCCGCGTCGAGCACGCACAGGTCCTTGTCAGTCTCCACGCCCGCCAGCGTGACCATGGACGGGGTCTTGCCCTGCTCGCCGAGCGTGCCGGCAAAGCCGTAGTACACGGGACCCTCGATCGGGATCATCGCGCTCGCGTCCTTGCCAAACTGCGGGTCGCACGCGTAGGTCCCGTCCTGGCAGCCGTAGCAGAGCGCGTTGTAGTCCTCGACCGCCTTCACGAACGCGTCGACGTCCTTGACGCCGAGCAGGGAGGCGAGGCTCTCCAGGCTCGACGCCTTGTAGACCGGGCTGCCCATGCGCTCGGCGGTCGTCATGCCCGTGACGGCGATCTGGCTGTCCAGGGGGCCGGTCTCCATGTCGTACATGAAGTCCATCAGGTACTCGGGGCGGCCAAAGTTGGGGCCGGTGTGCTCCAGACCGCAGCTCGCGACGTGGCGCAGGTAGTCGCCGCCGATGATGCCGTAGCACGCGCCCGTCTTGCGCGCCGCGGCGGTGCCGGCCGCGGTGATGTTGCCCTCGTTGCAGAACCGCTCGCAGTTCTCGTCAAGCCACAGGTGGCAGTTGCAGCCCCAGGTGCCGGAGGGGCCGCCGCCCAGAGCCATGTGCCCGCGCGGCGAGGGCTCCACGAAGCCGCCGGCCCAGCAGAGCATCTTGATGCCGGACCCGTCGGCGGAGGCGGCCATGCCGCCGCCGTTGAAGTCCTCCTTCAGACCGCCCGTGCGCTCATACTTCTCCATGAGCTCGTTGAGCAGCGCCCAGCACATGTCGGCGTTCTGCACGAAGCCGCCCGCGCAGCTGATGACGGCCTTGCAGTTGAACTGCACGTACTGCTCGGCGTCCGCGTCGTAGACGATCACGCCGCGCACCGCGCCCGCGTCGTCCTTCAGGACCTCGTAGCCCTTGTAGCCCATGAAGACCTGCGCGCCGTTGCGCGTGGCCGCGGCCAGGCACGCCATCTCCACGTTGCCGAGGATGGAGGACGCCGCCACGCCGCCGTGACCCTCGCGACCGTGGAAGTGCCCCATGAACTGCACCGTCGTCGCCCAGGTCTTGGTGCCGGGGTGCTTCGGGTAGTGCACGTGGTCGATGCACTGGTCGCCGTTGTCGTAGAACGACGAGAGCGCGTCGTACAGCGCCTGGTAGCCCTCCTCGTAGCCCTCCTCGGTCGTCTCGCAGTTCGGGTCAACCGCGATCGAGGACCAGTCGATGCCGTCGGTCAGCTCATGCACCTTGTCGGCGTCGTACATCGCCTGGATGATGATCTTGCCGTCGCGCGTCGTGTCATACGTGTAGAACGACGCGTCGAGCGGCTGCTCGTAGGTGCCGCCCGCCACGTACTCGTTGCTGAAGCCCGTCGTGGCGATCACGTCGTCATAGACCGCCTTGGCGTCGGCGTCGTTCACGACCTCCTTCATGCACGCGATCATGTTGTCGAGCGTCTCGCCGGAGTTGTTCACGTAGGAGGCGAGGATCTCCTGGCTGGCGCGGCCGCCGGAGCGCGTGACGAACTCGTTGATGACCTCGCCGAGGTTGTACTGCGGGAACCCCGCCTGCGCGTTGAAGTCCGCGTTCCACGCGGCGAAGTCCTCGCCCAGGATCATCGACGTCGCGTTCTTCTCGCACAGCGCGACCATCGCGCCCTGCTCTGACGCCGCGAGCGCCGCCTGGATGCCGGCGTGGCCACCGCCGATGACGACGACGTCAAAGTCGTCGATCTCCTGCGCCACCTGCACCTCGTCCGGCGTGCCGAGCCAGTCGCCGGCGCCGGCGTAGCCGAACGTGCGACC
>CACZRK010000395.1 GCA_902783515.1 uncultured Coriobacteriaceae bacterium
ATCGTGCGCACCTCAGGCGCCTTCTGGCCAGTCTTCGCGCACAGCATGCCGATGGCCCTGGTGTAGCGATGGTCATCCCGCTCATACCCCGCCATGCTCGGTGACAGGAACAGGGAGACCACGTCTGGCTGGTAGTGGCGAACGATGTGCAGCATCGGCCCGTCCCCGAGTATGCTCATGGGGTCTGCCGTTCCAATAGGCGAGAAAAGGACTCTCATCGCTCCTCCACGCTGATTCGACACTTGCCCATCTCATAATACGACGAGCTGCCAATCTTCCCCATCTTGAGCGTGTGCGGTGACACGTGCAGCTCGCAATCCTTCCAGTGGCGATGATCCTCTTTCCCCTGTCTGCCAGGATACTGTTTTTGCATGGGAGAGAACCCGGCATCCTGCACCTCGCGCGCAAGGCCGCCGTACCTGCTTTCGTCCAACTTGGTTGGAAACTGCTCAAAAAGGATGTGTGAGACCTCATCGACACGCTTGATGCTGACCCTTGCGGCCTCGCTTGACGCGCCGCGATCGTCGGGAAACAGGGCACCTTCCACCGTCTTGCTCGCAAACCCAACGCCACCACCCACATAGCAGACGGTGCTCTCATGGGACGCAGATGCCGAGCCCTGATGCTGGGCGCAGAACGAAGTGCCGGCAACCGCCGTGTTGCGACATCTCATGCCCTTAAACGGCCCGTTCTCGTAGACGAACTGGCACCGTGTGTCATTGCCGCCGCCTTTCCCTCCCGAGGACGAGCCCTTCTTCGCCGACGCGCCCTGTTCTGGGATGTCAAAATGACTCGCGAAGGTCTCGTCGTAGATCTTTGCCGCCTCTTGGAGCACCCGTTCGAGACCGGCGCGATCGAGCTTGAACCCGTCCAGATACTGGTCGATCCTTGGATCGATGTCTAGGCTCAGCGTCACTTTGACACCCGGCTTGATGGACTCACGGTAGAGGTTGAGCCTGTTGCCCGCCGTATCACCCCGACCATTCTGATTTCTCTTGTGAGACGCGGTGTCGCGCTTCGAGAACAGGTCGTATTTCTGGACGAACGCGAGATCCTTGACGTCAAGGGGATCGGAATCGGAGACGGACACATAGCGCATGATGTCGTTCGGGTCCTCCTGTTCGATCCGCTCGACCCAGAACGCGTGCGCGTCGATGTCCCCGTCGGCCTCTCCCTCTCGCTCATGTTTGAGGCACGTCTCACGTCGATACCGCCTCGCGTACTCAACGCGGTTCGACGCGATCAGATGCTGCAGCAGCGCGGTCCGCAGGACTCCCTTGACGGATGAGCCCGGAATGTAGGGTCGTCCGTCGGGGTCTTTTACGCATTCAAAGACGTCAAAGTACCGATATGAGCCGTCACGCTTCTGAGCCAGCCTCATGTTGACGCGGTAGAGCAGCGACTGCTCCGCGACGCGGCGCAGCTCGCGGTGCTCGTTCAGGAAGTCCTCAAAGCCCTCTGCCTGGTCGTTGCGCGCTCCCGTGTCCTGGAGGAATTCGCAGTACGCATCCACCTGCCCCTGGTTGAGCTGGCTCACGAACTTCCTGACGTCAAGGACGGCGACGCCCTTTCCCCCGTCCACGACGAAGTAGTCCTTCTTGCCGAGCGTGCTCCCCGTCCCGACGTGTACGGGACCCATCGTGGTGAGCGTGAGTCGGTAGTGCCTGACCTGTTGTCCCATGAGCTCACACTCCCATCCACATGGCGCGCGCATACCGGTAGACCGGGTGGGACCCCGCGGTCGCGTTCACGTCAAACACCGCGCCGTCAAACGTGGTCGTGAAGGTCGATCCCGCCGCAAAGAGATACAGGTCGCGCTTCTTCTGGGGCGTGGAGGCGAACGTCTGCGACTGCACGAATCCCCCCTTGCGCACCAGCTTGTAGTGCGACCCGTCCAGGAGGCCGTCGGTGAGCTCCTCGCGTGTCGGCGCCGCCGAGGAAAGCAGCACGCGCCTGCCCCCCTGTTGGCGGTCGATGGCGGCGAGCAGCGGCGACTGCGTCTCGATCCCATAGGAGAAGCGGCCGTAGCCGCTCGTGCGCTCGCCGCCGATGCCGGCAAACTGCAGCTGGTCAAGCACGGGTCGCAGGTCATAGTCGCCACGCGCGATGAAGTACAGCCCGGACTGCGGCCTGAACGAAAACGCCCCGACCTGATACGGCTTGCTCTCTCCGCTCGGGTCGTACGACGCGTTCACCTTGGTCTGCGCGCCCGCACGCCCAAGCTCATGCCGGAAATGATCCAGCTCACCAATGGCGTCAAAGTTCCCGTCCAGGTAGCCGGCAAGCTGACCGGCAGGGATGTAGCCGAGCTTCTTGTGTGCCTTCTTCTCTCGCGAGTCGCGCTGCTCCACCTTGTCCTGCGCCTGCGAGGGGACCATGGGCTTTGGCAGGTAGAGGACATTGCCGATGAACGGAAACGCGTCGCTCAGCGCAAGGGCGCCCGACTTGGCGGCGGCAAACAGCTGCTCATGACAGCCCATCTGCAGCGCCTCGGTGAACAGGGCGCTGAAGAGCGTGCCCGCGTCGCAGGCGAAGGCCGAGTCGGTGAGCCGTCCCCTCCCGAAGTGCACCGGCTCCCTGAACGACAGCTTGATGATGGCGGCATGCATGGCGCTACGCCAAGCTCGGCACGCGGATGGACAGGTCGCCCGTCACCGCTTCGGCATGCAGGTCGGCGAACTGCACCCTGCCGTTGCCGCGCGTGCCGCCGCCGCCCAGGTAGTCGTTCTCAAGCAGCGTGAAGCCGTTGCGGATGTTCGCGAAGTCCTCCGCCAGCTCCTCGGGCTCCTCGACGTCGTAGATGAGCTCCAGCGCGAACTCCGCGCCGCGCACCACACGCTCGATCTGGCGCGGGTTGGCGACGGACGTGAGGCGGTCGATGGTGTTCTCGAACTTCGTCTCGCACACCTGCGTGAGCTGCTTCTTGGTCATCCAGTTCTCGCCTGTGAGGAAGCAGTCTGAGAACTGCAGGCGGGAGCGACGGGCACGCACCTCGACTGATCCGTCGTCGGCCTTCTCCGCCGTCGACCCGAACAGGCGCTTGATCTCGTCGCAGTCGTTCCTGAACCCGTTCACGCCTTTTGCGGGCACGGACCCCATGTCGCGCGCGAGCAGCGAGCGCATCTTGCCCTTGAGCGTCGACCCGGGGATGATCGGCTTGCGGGTGAGGGGGTCGCGGACCACGGGCAGGTCGATGGCGCCGATGGCGCTGAACGAGTCGTCACCGCCGATGTGCAGCCCGGTCTTGACCTGGATCTTGCCGGTGATCTTGATCTTGGTGAGGCTCATCCTAGTTCTCCCCTCCGTAGAACTTGAAGTAGGCGACGATGCTCTCCGCATAGCGGCAGTAGAGCATGAAGTGGTCATAGCTCTTGATGTTGTCAATGATTTTCAAGAGAGACGTATCTTTAATAAATTCCTTTACGTTTGGATCACGCCCACACTCGTACGCCAATTTTACTTTTAGATATTGGATATCAGATTGATACTTGCGGTACGCTTCGGGAGAATCGATACGCGAGTACACGTTCATGATGTTGTCGTAAATGCCGCGAAGCTTTGACATCGTCACGTCATAGAAGCGTGGCTTGCGCTCCGACAAGCTCTTCATGATCTCGTCCGCCCGGTTCGCGTAGGTCTGGTTCGTCAGCTTCTTTCCCCCGGGGATCTCGCACAAGACGATCTGCGCGTCCTTCTCCATCTCTGCCACCGTTAGCCCCTTTCTCTGATGCTGTACACGTACCATACGAGCGAGGCGAGTAGGAGCTTCCTCTCGCGCGCGTCCATCGCCCACGTATAGATCTTCCTTGTTGCCTCCTCGCCGCCGCCGACGCCCTCAAAGCTCCGCGCGAGCAGGTAGGCGAGGCGCGGTGCGGAGACGCCGTCATCGTCACGCAGGAGGTCGACGACGCGATAGATGAACGCCTTGCCCTTCTCGGCGCCCCCGAGCAGGGAGCGCAGGTCGCTCATGCGATCGCAGATCGTCGTGCTCAGCTCGTCCCACGTGAACGTCGCGTCCTCGGTCCACAGCGCGACCGCGTCCTTCTCGTGGGGCTGCGGCGCGGTGCGCTTGAAGAGCTTCGCCGCGTCCTCCAGGTCGCCCGTCTCCTGCGCCATGCGCGCGATCGGGTACGACTTGCCGTACATGCCGATGCCCGCGCTGAGCGTCAGCGTCCCGTTGCCGGTGTACTCGTCAAGCGCGTGGCGAATGTCGATGCCAGCGTGGATAACGTCGCTCCAGTTGCCGATGACGAACAGGTCGTCGCCGCCGGAGTAGATGACCTGCGCCCGATAGTCCCCCGCCTTGAGGATCTCGTTGACCTCGCGCTTGAAGAAGAAGCTCAGCGCGCGGCTGAGGGTCGCGGTCCGGCTGATCGATACCTTGTCGTCGGGCAGGCCGTTCACGAACAGCGTGCCCAGGTTGTCGACGTCGGCCCTCAGGACGCCGAGACGGGCGATGCCGCGCGCCTCATCTGCGCCGTCTGCCTCGTCGGCAAGCGAGGCGCCGGTCAGGGCGTATTCCGAGATGCCGTCCTCACCGGTCGGATAGGTGTAGTCCGCCATCCAGATGTGCGTCGCAAGTCCCACGCCCATGTTCCAGTCGTTCTTGGTGTAGACACGGACGGACGCCGGCTTCTCGCGCTTGTAGCGCGCGTGGTCGTACATGTACAGCCACCTGCCGAACGGCAGGGCGAGCCCCTGCGCGCCGTCCACGACGGGCGCCTTGGCGGACACGACGAAGACGTCCTTGTTGACGAGCTGCTTTGAGATCGCGCCCAGCGAGGCGCACAGCGAGCACTTGCCCTCCTCGTTGATCGCCAGGTCGGAGCGGTGGCACTCCGTGCACTCCCGCTCGTGGTCGTCCGCCCCCATGCCGCCGAAGTTGAGTCCGGCGATCTCCGACGCCGTGTACCGGCACGCCTTCGCCTCCGAGAGCCTGCGCGAGAGCGTGCGGAACAGGTCGCGGAAGCGCCGCCCGTCGGCATGCGCCCGGTCGGGCTTGTTCGCGAGGTCGTCGGCGCTGCACGCCACCCACGCGCCGGCGACGTACAGGTCGTTGCGGTACGTGCTCAGGAACCACGACTGCAGCTCCCGCTGGAACGCCTTGATCTCCTGACGGGCGGCCCTCGTGTTCGGCAGCAGCAGGTACGCGTGCCCGCCGCCCGTGTACAGCAGGTTCGCCCTGCTGAGCGCCAGGCGCTCCAGCAGCTCGTCCACGATGTGCTCCAACAGCAGCTCCAGGTACATGCTGCGGGCACGCAGCTGCTTGAGGGCGCCGTTGCCGCTGATCGTGTAGATGAAGTCCTGGATGCCGCTCATGTCGCACGAGTACAGCAGGAACATCTGCTTCTCGTAGTACGCAGGCGAGGTCCGCTGGTCAAACAGCGCCGCGCGGAAGTTCGTGACGTCGTCCTCCCGCAGCACGTCGTAGATGCAGGCGGCGATCCCGGCGGTCGTCTTCAGGTGGTCGTAGAGCGAGACGTCCACGAGCTGCCGCACGTTGGTGGACGACGGGACGTAGCTGACCGTCGCCTCCAGCATGTTCACGAGGGAGTTGACCTGCTCCCACGCGATGTCGGTCTGCAGCAGGTTCTTGCGCACGCGCTCGCGGATGGCGTTGTAGTCGGTCATGTGCGGCTGGTCGGCGGGCGGCTCCACGACGTTGTCGTCATGGTGTCCGCTCACGATGTTGAAGATCTTCCGCAGCCGCACGTCACGCCGAAACGAGGCGGCGTCGCGCTCGTCTCCCTCGTTCTTCCGGTCCATGCCCGCGGAGACGTTGTCCGCGAAGTACGTCACGTACGCAAGCGAGTCGTCCGCCAGCGGCGCGTGCGCCATCTCGGTCGCATGGTGGTAGCGCACCTGCTCGATGACGCGTCGCGCGTCCTCGCCGACCTCCTCGCCCCTGCTCGCCGCGACCGTCTCCGCGATCTGTCGCAGGAAGTCCGCACCAAGCTTGCTGTGCGTTCCCCGCTCGGAGCTGCCGCGATAGACGACCTTGCCAATGTCGTGCAGCAGCGCGCCGAACATGAGCGCGGTCCTGTCGGCCATGTCCGGCGCGACGACGTCGCCCGCACTCGTCACAGGCATCGCATTCCCCCCATCCCCATAGACGTCTTGATACCTACGCCCGCGTGCGTCCCGAAGCGCAGGAGCATGTGAACGAGCCCCCGCAGCGGCTGCGGCCCTCGGATCGAGAGGGTCAGGTCGCCGACGAACCCCGGCACGCCATGCGCCTGCGGGCTCACATGTTGCAGGCTCTGCGTGCGCAGGTGGTAGGAGCGTATGCGCACGCAGCTCTCTATGTAGTCGACCGTCTCGACGCTCGCCTCGCCGTCGCCCTCGTAGATCCGGCCGTACTGCATGAGCAGGTTCTGGAAGATCAGCCGCACGTCCGGCACGACGACGTACTGGCCCGCGCGCTTGAACGCGGTCGGACTGACGAACTCGACGTGGGCATGCGTGTCACCGTTCTGCGCGATCTCGTCCAGCACGGTCTTCAGGCTCGTCGTCTCAAACGCACGCTCGCGGACGTCCAGCCGCATGCCCGCGCCCCTCACCTCAAAGGCGTCCACCGACTGCAGGGGCGTAAGGATCCGCCTGGTCGCCTCGTCGGTCAGCCCCTGGACGTGCCACGCGAGCGTCCCGGGATCCTTTCCCGTCACGCAGTACTGGCTGTAGGGGTTGAACTGCATCGTGTGGAGCAGCGCGGCATAGTCGCGGTCGACGTGCTCCATGAGCGCGCCCTGCAACAGCGGGCCGAGCGAGTTGGCCTGCGCGAGGCTGAGGCGCTTCCCCTCGGGCAGCCCGAGCGTGAGCGTGAGCGACGACAGGCGTCGACCCGACGTGTCGCGGTCGGACGGTTCCCGATCAGGCGCGCGGCGCTCGGGCGCGTGCCCGTCCGGTTCTTCGCGTTCTTCCTCCAAGAATGGCCACCTTCCCCTGTGCCCCGTGTGCCGTCGTGACGCTGACCATCATAGAAGAACGGGCCAACAATAACCCCCAACTGGCCGGTATGTGTGACGTTACTGCCGCGAGGAAATCCCTGAGCGGCAGCCAGTCATTGACGCATGACGCGCCGCATGGCTACTTGTACCGCGATCGGGTGCCCGGCGCCCACGACAAGGACGATAATGACCATGGGTTTTACCGTCATGATCGGTTTTGCGAGAGAGGCGTGCCATGAATCGAACCGACGTGGACAAGATGGAGCGCTGCCTGCCCGCATCCGTCGGCAGGACGGCGACGCGCAAGAGTCAGCTCCTCTGCACGCTGGAGGTGCTGCGGCTTCTCACCGACGAGTCCCACGGGCTGCGGGCAGACGAGATCGCGTCGATCGTCGAACGTCGGACCGGCAGCCGCCCCTCCGAGCAGAAGGTGCTTGACGACGTGCACGAGATCGCCGCGTGCGCGCCGCTCGGCATGGAGATCGTGACGCCGCGCCGTGGCGAGTCGGGCGGGTTCCGATGCCGCCGGTCACTGCTCTCCAGCGCGCAGGTGCGCTTCCTGACGGACATGGTCATGACGTGCAAGTTCGCGACCGAGCCGCAGCGCGCCGAGCTCCGCGAGGCGCTGAGCGGGCTAGCATCCCGCTACGAGCGCGACGAGGCCGCTCACGACGTCTTTGTTGACGGTCGCGACGCGCCGCTGTCCAACGACGTCTTCGTCGCGATCGACGTCGCCGCGCAGGCGATCCGCGAGGCGAGGCGATTGCGGTTCCGGTACGTGTCACGGGGCTTTTACAACGAGGACGTGCCGCTCGTCGCCGACGACGGCTCGCAGAGCTTTGAGGAGACGCCCGTACAGCTGATCTACAGCTTTGGCGAGTACTACCTGGAGACTTGGGCGGGCGAGCAAGACGGCCATCGCGCCCTGCGTAGGCTTGACAGGGTGCGCGCGCCCATGGTGTCCAACACGCCCGCCTATGCGGGCGAGGAGGTGGATCGGCTTCGGGCCACGGTCGCGGAGCGGACCACGCAGGTCTTTGACATGCTCGGCGACGGGGTTGCGCGGACCCTCTTCCTGGAGATCGACGCGTCGGTGGTGCGCTACGCGTTTGACCGGTTTGGCCCCACGATCGCCTTCCGCGACATCAGAGGCAACCGAGCGTGCACGAAGGTGACCGTGCAGCTCTCGCCGACCTTCTATCGCTGGCTCTTCGGCATGGGCGACGGCATGCGGCTCGTCAAGCCGCGCGACGAGATCTGGGAGGGGCAGTTCTGGGACGCCGGCGACAAGGGCCGTCCCTCGCACGAGCGCCTGGTGGACGACTACGAGGCTGCCGTGCGCGGCCTGCGCGAGCAGGTCGCGCTCGTCTGCCGGGCGTATGGGTGGGAGGCACCTGCCGACGACGCGTGACGCGATGAAGGGGCGGTCGCTCTGACGCGATAGCCATTCTCGTCGGCAGCAGTTTACCCAGCAGCCATTGATGCGACGGCCAAGCTACCTGAGGATCGCGGCCGTGCACTGCCACATGCGCTTCAGTACCGGCGTCAATGGGCGAGTAGGCAACAGGGCATCGGTGCTATGCTGTGCGCATGGATTAGTGACACTGTCATTTAAGGTGTGCTCATATGGACTTTGCCGATGTACAGGCCTTGGTTCTCAATTTTCGTGACGCTCGATCCTGGAAGCAGTTCCACAACCCAAAGGACCTCGCAATCTCAATCAACCTTGAGGCTTCTGAGCTACTCGAGATCTTTCAATGGTCGGGTGCCGATACGGACGTTCCTTCAGCGAAGCTTGAACACGCGAAGGAGGAGCTTGCCGACGTCATGATCTACTGCATCTATTTAGCGGACGTGCTTGGCGTCGACCCTGCCGAGATAATTACGGACAAGATGCGCAAGAACGCACAGCACTACCCTGTTGACACGTCGCGCGGCAACGCTACGAAGTACACGGAGCTCTAATTTGCCAGCAATTGGCTGTGGCAGCAGACGAGCACAAACGTCATCGAGTAGGAAATGGCACTTACATGCTTGTGTACACTGGAACGAAGAAGTCCTTCATGCGAGACGTCGAGGACGACAACATCGCCCCAATCATTGAAAAGGCCGTGCTTCAGAAGATGCACCGCACGACCGGGTCACCCGAGTTCCGCTCTTGGCAGAACTCGATGCAGTACATGTATAAGGTGGTGAATGACGCCGACATTCCGGAGAACTGCGGCGTTGCGATCGAGTACAACGTCCCGCTTACGGACAAGCGCGTCGACTTCATCCTAAGCGGCCTTGATGAGCGCGAACGCGAGCACGCTGTCATCATCGAGCTCAAACAGTGGGAGAAGGTCGAGCCCGTCCCTGGAATGGAGGCGATCGTCCGAACCTACGTCGCAGGCGCAGAGCGCGACGTCACACACCCATCCTATCAGGCATGGTCATATGCGGCGCTGATCTCTGACTTCAACGAGAGCGTCCAGGATCGAGAGATTGCGCTGCATCCCTGCGCATTCGCCCATAACTATGAGACCGATGGATCGAGTGCGCTCGAATCCGAGCAGTACAAGCCATACCTCACGCTGGCGCCGCTGTTTGGTCGCCATGACCTCCAGCGACTCCGCGAGTTCATCAAGCACGACATCAAGCACGGCGACAATCAGAAGACCCTTGAGGATATCGACAACGGCAAAATCCGCCCCTCTAAGAGCCTCCAGGACTCTCTGGCATCAATGATGGACGGCAATTCCGAATTTACACTGCTGGACACGCAGAAGGTGTTCTTCGAGAAGGCCCTGTGGTATGCGAGGGCGTCTCAGGCCGATCATCGTAAACGCGTGTACATCATCAAAGGCGGCCCGGGCACCGGCAAGTCAGTCATCGCGGTAAACCTGCTCGTCAGAATCATTGGCGAAGGCCAGCTTGCGGCATACGTTACGAAGAACTCGGCGCCTCGCAACGTCTATTCGGTCGAACTGCAAGGCACCAGGAGAAAGTCCGAGATCAACGCGCTGTTCAGGGGCTCGGGCACATTTGTGAACACCGAGCCGAAC
>CACZRK010000396.1 GCA_902783515.1 uncultured Coriobacteriaceae bacterium
AGCAGGCCGAGCACCGCCGCGGGCAGGTCGGTGCGCATGAACAGCAGCGCGCCCACGCCGAAGGTCGCGAGCTCGGGCAGGCCGTGCCGATGGGCGGCGCCCGAGACGAACATCCACGCGAACATCATGAGGCACTCCTGCGTGGCGTTCATGAAGCTCACGGACGCGGCGTCGTCAAGCAGCGAGAACGTCGAGTAGCCGAGCAGCCCGAAGAAGACCACCGCTGCGTACAGCGGCCAGAGGCGGTCCGGGTCGTCTCGCCGCAGCACGAGCACCCACGCGAGGACGAGCGCCGCTATCGCGGCGAAGACGACGACGCGAAAGACGTTGGTCGTATAGCGCACGAGCACGGACTGCGCGGGCGTGATGAAGACGCTCGTCATGGAGCACACGACTGCGCACAGCGCAAGCAGCACCACGGCGCCATAGTTCAGCCCGCGCAGCGCGTCACGGCTCACGCGTGCCCGCGCGAGGCCGCGCCCGTCGCCACCGTCGCGCCCAAAGGAGAGCGCGAGCAGAGCGCCGCCCACCACGGGCATCGCGGGCGCGAGCGCCCCCACGACGGCGCCCGGCACATCCTGCAGGTAGAAGGTGACCAGCCCGTACAGGGCGAACGCGACGGCGACGGCGGGGCAGGCCTGTCGTGGCGGCAATAGGCACGTGCGGGCGCCCCACCCCAGCAGCAGCCACGCCGACGCGAGCCCGTGCACGAGCCTGCCGACGGAGAAGACGATGCCACCCGGGGCGCCGCACACGGCGAGCACCGCCCCGCCGGACATGGCGACGGTCGCGAGGACCGTCACCCGCACGAGCGACCGTCTCGACAGTGCCGTCGCGGCCGAGACGGCGATCACCGCGACAATGGCGAGCATCTGCACGAGGCGCGACCACGCGTAGGCCCGGTCGGACGCGTCGGTGAGCCCGACGCTGAACAGCGTCCACGCAGAGAGGCGAAACGCGAGGATGCCCAGGACGAGCACGACAAGCCGGACGGCGTCCGCACGGACGAAATCCTTGGCACCCTCCTGCGCGCCGTCGCCCGCCCCCATCCGCGTCACCCCGCCCTCGTATGCCATCGCCCCGCCCTTCGCAGGCGCACGCCCCACGCAGACGCCGCGCGCTACACGTTCTTTGCCCCCACTGACCGCTGCAAGTGCTCGGTATCCGCCCGGGATTGTACCATAGCGTCTATTTACGCCTTTTGCCTGCGGAAACAATGACCATCCCGCATGATCACGCCCAGGGGTCGCGGGCGCCGCGCGGCGCGGCCGGCGAGCAGACGAGACGCTGTGCCCGCCGCGAATCGACCTCGGTGCGCCTCACGGCGACGTATACCGACGACCCCCACATCGATGATGTAGGGGTCGACGCCGCGCATGCGGTAGGTTGAAACCGCATGACGCCCGCGGTGATGGGGGAAGACGCGGCGTCATGACGCGGAGCAACGAGGCGTCGAATGGAGTGCAGGCGCTCTCGGCAAGCTCGCGATGGCGAACACAAGGGGAGGAGCACTCGCATGCACAGCATCAACGGACGGGACAAGGAACTAGACGAGAGCCCAAGCATCTCACGACGCACCTTCGTCGCCGGCGGCGCGTGCATCGCCGGGATCGCCGCGGCGGGCGTCGCCGGGGGCGGAGTCGCGCAGGCGGCGTCCGCGAAGGCCGGCGCGTCAGCCGCAAAGGACGGGACGGCGGCGTCCGCCCGCATCGATGCAACCGCGCCCGCGAACAGTGATGCGTCGCTCATCGCCAGCGCCACGATGAACCCGCAGGACTACACCGCGTACCGCACGAACAGCAAGCAGCTCACCGAGCTGTTCTCGCCATGGCAGTTCGGCGGCCTCACGATCAGGAACCGCATGGTCAAGTCAGCGGCCGGCTCGGACACCGGCAAGAACCCCGTGGAGTGCGTCGCCTACTACCGCAACTTCGCGGCGGGCGGCGTCGACATGGTCTGGGTCGAGGACTTCGTTGACAAGTACGCACACTTCCCGATGAGCCGTGGCGTGCCGATTGCCGACGCACCGCTCGCCGACCTCGCGGACGCCGTGCACGCAGAGGGCGGGCACATCGGCTACCAGATCTCCTGCATGGGCATCCCCTTCAGCGGCACGGCGCAGACGGCCGAGGGCAAGTTCGCCTCGGCGGTCGCCGGCGACATGACGCAGGACGAGATCCACACCATCATCCAGGACGCCGCCGACTTCGCCGCGCAGCTCAAGGACCTCGGCTGGGACGCCGTGGAGATCAACGCGGCCGGCAACAACATCGGCCAGTCGTTCTTCTCTCGCATGCGCAACAAGCGCGACGACGAGTATGGCCCGCAGAGCTTTGAGAACCGCTCTCGCTTCGTGTGCGAGATGATCCAGGCGATCAAGGCGCAGTGCGGGGACGCCTTCCCCGTCCAGGTTCTGCTCAACGGCATCGAGGAGAACGACACGAACCTCGGCGACTCCACCCTCATGACCACAGTGGAGGAGAACTGCGAGATGGCGAAGTACCTGGAGGCAGCCGGAGCGGATGCCCTGCACGTGCGCCTCGGGCCGCTCGGCATGCACGTCTGCCAGTTCGCGAGCGACCTGTACTTCACCGGTTACGGCATCAACGGCACCACGGCCTACGGCACGCAGTTCGACTTCAGGCGCCACTGGCAGGGCAAGCTGCGCGCGGATCACGGCGGCGCAGGCATGATGCTGAGCGTGGCGCGGGAGTTCAAGGACGCCGTCACCATCCCCGTCGGCGCGGTCACCTACATGGACCCGGCGCACGCGCCGGATTACTTTGAGGGCGCGCTGCAGGAAGGCGACTGCGACTTCTATCTGATGAACCGCCCGCTCACCGTGGACCCGCAGTACGTGAACAAGCTGCAGGCCGGCAAGCTTGACGAGATCGCCCCCTGCACGCGCTGCATGCACTGCCACTTTGACTACGACCTGAGCGGCAACGTGTACGAGCACTGCCGCGTGAACGCCACCACGCAGCGCGCGTTCCGTGAGGCGATGCCCGAGGGCTTCGAGCTGCCACCACTGACCGGCGCGCCCAAGAAGGTCATGGTCGTAGGCGGCGGCCCTGCCGGCATGGAGGCCGCCCGCATCGCGGCGCTTCGTGGGCACGACGTCACGCTGTGCGAGAAGTCGGGCATGCTCGGCGGCCTGCTGCCGTTTGCGAGCGCGGTCAAGGGGCCGCACGAGAACCTTGACGACCTCATCGCCTACCTGCAACGCCAGCTTGATCTCGCCGGCGTCACCGTGCGCCTGGACACCGAGGTCACGGCCGAGACGGTCGCGAAGGAGGCGCCTGACGCCCTCGTGCTCGCCTGCGGCGGCACCCGTGCAGAGCTGGACGTCGCCGGCACCTCCGCGACCCCGATCGTGCCCATCGACCAGGTCATGTTCGCTGGCCTGGAGGGCAAAGACGTCACGATCGCGGGCAGCAACGCCCAGGCGGTCGACTGCGCGCTATGGCTGCAGGCCCACGGAGCCAACGTCACGATGGTAACCCCCGATCCCCTCGCGATCGTGGACAAGGGCCAGTCCGCATGGGTGAAGACGTTCGTGATGCCGATGCTGTACGCACGCGGCATGCGTGTCTGGCCGAACGCACGCATCGCCACCATCGGTGACGGCACCGTAACCATCAGCGGTGACGCAGGGTGCGACGTCACCATCGCGTGCGACGCCGTGCTGAACGCCAGCGACATGCTGCCCAACACCGCGCTGCTCGACGAAGTGGACGTTGCCGAGGCCTACGCGGTGGGCGACTGCTCGAGCCCGTTCAATATCGCCGAGGCAATCGCCGCAGGCAACCTGACCGCGCGCAAGCTGTAGCAGGGGCCACGCACTCGATCGGCATGCGCCTCCCCTGCGTCGTGCGAACCGCGACGCGGGGGAGCAACCGGGCATGGGCGAACGTGCGATGGGGCGCAGGGCGTGGGGTGCAGAGCGCGCCGCCAGCACTGGCGAGCCGGGGACAGAAACATGCGTTCGGCAGGGTTTTGCGGAGGCGCAGGTACAGCACTTGACGAATGGGAGACATCGCGGCGCCGATGACGGGGCGGGGGCTCGCTCGGAGGTCTCCCATTCGTGCAAGCCTATTCCGAAAGTGCTCCCGAACGTGCGTGTGCACGAATGGGAGCACTCCGATTCGCGCGAGACTGTCCCGGCGGCCCGCGCAAACCCTCCCATTCGCGCGGAACTGTCCCGGCGGCCCGCCCAGATGCTCCCGAACGTCGGAATCCGTACCCACTCGCCTGTCCACCGAACCTGCCCGACGCCGCTCCGTCATCTCCCGGCTCCGCCATGCATGCCACATGTCGCCACATGTCACATCTGCGGCGTTACCTTCCTGAAACCTAGCTGCACTACCTTGGGTCCGTTTGGCCGGCTGCCGACGACGGACGCCCGCGACAGGGCGTCCGCTCGGTTCGATCAAAGGGAGGAACCATGGCATCTGAGCCTACGAAGACCCAGGGCAACGACCTTAAGCACGGAGCGATCGGCACGATCGCGCTCGTCTTCCTGGTCGTCGCCGCCGCCGCGCCGCTGGGGGCGACCGCGACCAACACGCCGCTCATCTTCCAGCTGGGTAACGGTGCCGCCGCACCGCTGGACTTCGTCTTCATCGGGATCCTGCTGATCCTGTTCGCGGTTGGGTTCACCGCGATGGCGACGCACGTAACGAACGCCGGCGCGTTCTACACGTACATCTCGCTGGGACTCGGTAAGCGCTTCGGCACGGCCGCCGGCTACGTCGCCGTCGCCGCCTACAACCTGCTCTCCGTCTATCTCGTGTGCGCGGGCGGGACGTTCGCGTCGTCGATATTCGAGCAGGAGCTGGGCATCGCGATCCCCTGGTGGCTCGTCTCGATCATCTTCGGCGCGATCATCCTCGTGTTCAGCTACTTCGGCATCGAGGGCGGCACCAAGTTCCTGATGGTCTGCCTGTGCTGCGAGGTCACGATCCTCGCGGCCGTGGACCTGAGCGTGCTGTTCCACGAGGGACCGGGCGCGTACCCGGCAACGTCGTTCTCGCTTGACACCTTCTTCTCGGGTGCCCCCGGACTCGGCGTCTGCTTCGCGTTCCTGTGCTTCATCGGCTTCGAGGCGACCGCGATCTTCGGCGAGGAGTCCAAGGACCCGCGCCATACCGTCCCGCGCGCGACCTTCATCGCCGTCGTCTTCATCGGCATCGTCTACTCGATGAGCGCGTGGTCGTGCATCGCGGCGATCGGCGCCGACAACATCGTGGACGCGGCCACGGCAGACTCGGCCGGCCTGTACCACTCGGTCGCCGTGACGTACTGCGGGCCCGTCGTCGGCCACCTGTTCTACTGGTTCCTCGTCATCTCCAACTTCGCGTCGTGGATGGCCGCCCACGGCATGGCGTCGCGCTATCTCTACGCGTTCTCACGCGCGGGGCTGCTGCCCGCGCCGCTGCAGCGCACGAACAGCCACAAGTCACCGTTCGTCGCCTGCTGCGTGAACATGGCCCTCGGCCTGGGCATCTCGTTCGTGCTCGCCGCGCTGCACCTTGACCCCTACACGCAGATCGGCGCGATCTGCTCCGCCATCGCGATCGTGGGCATCATGGCGCTGGAGTTCATCGTGTGCTTTGCCGTCATCCGCTACATGCGCCTGCACAACGCGGAGGAGGGCTTCCACCACAACGTCTTCCAGACGACGATCGCGCCCGTCATCGCGATCGTGGGCATGGCGTACGTGCTCTGGCTCGTCCTGAGCAACTTCCCTCTGCTCACTGGGTTCGAGAGCATGCCGGTCAACATCGTCCTCGGCGGGCTCATGCTCATCGTCGGCGTCATCGGCTACGTCGTCGCCGTGTCCAAGGACAAGAAGGGGCAGCTCGCCGACCCCGTCTCGATCGACGTGGACGAGTAGGCGGTCGCGCACCATACGCCACACGTCGCGCGTCACACGCCACACGCAAGGGGCCTGGCCTCGGGAGGAATCCCGGAGCCAGGCCCCTTTGTCATTGCGTCGTCATGCGCCCGGCGTCATACGCCCGCCGGCGCGACGGCTGCCACCCGCTAGTCGTACTGCTCGATGAAGTTCTCGACAGCCTGAATGCACTCGTCGGGCTTCACCGCGTTCGCGATGTGCGGCGCGCCCTCGATGAGCGTCCAGGTGCAGTTCGGGATGCAGTCGTAGGTCTCCTTGATGACGTAGGGCGTGCCCTCGTCGTCGGTGCCCGACAGGCACATGCAGGGCACCTTGATGTTCTTGGCGCCCTCGCGGATGTCCCAGTCGCGCATCTTGCCCGTGACGACGAACTCGCTCGCGCCCTGCATGACCATGTAGCACTCGCCGACCCCCGCGAAGGAGTCCTTGATGAACTGCGGGTAGTCCTTCTCGTAGAGGCCGACGACGTGACGCTTGTAGTACTCGTCGTAGGCGGCCTTCGCCTGGGGCGTGCCGTAGTCGCCGGTACGCTCGGCCTCGGCGATGGCGTCCTGCATCTCCTGGGGCATGAAGCCGATGAGGCGGTTCGCCTCGTCCAGCCAGGTCTGGATGCGGACGGGCGAGCTGTTGATGACGAAGGAGTTCACGCCGGTGTCGTCGCGCATCATGCAGTACATGCCCAGCATGCCGCCCCACGAGTTGCCGAACAGGTGGATGTCGTCCAGGCCCAGCGCCTCGCGCACGGTGTAGAACTCGTCCGCCCAGAGGTCGTAGGTGTAGAAGCTGTCGTCCTGATGCGGGATGGACGACTTGCCGCAGCCGATCTGGTCGTAGAAGATGACCTGGCGCCCGTAGCGCTTCGCGATCTCGGAGTACGTCAGCAGGTAGTTGTGGCAGTCGCCCGGACCGCCGTGCAGCACGAGCAGCGGCTTCTTGCCCGGCGTGCGCTCGCCGAAGATCTTGCAGTAGGTCTGGTAGCCCTTGTACGGGACGTAGACCTCCTTGTATCCCCCGAACTCTTCCATGCGGATGCCTCCAACCGACAGCGGGTACGAGCGTGCGCGACCATCATAGCGCAGGCAGAGCGGGCGACACGGCGTGGGCGACCGGGAGGAACGTGCCGTTCCGGCGGTGACTAGCAGGCGCGGAGATGCGCCGCAGTGCGAGAGCGGGCGGGAGGCGCCGCGCGGAGACAGGCGCCTCCCGCCGAGCCGTCAGGGCAACAGGACGTCGCCGTACATCTCAGGACGTCGGTCACGCAGATAGGGACTCGTCACGCGGTTCGTGACAACCTGCGCCAGGTCGACGTCAACGACCAGCATGCCCTCTCCATCAGGCGTGACCTCGGCGAGGACCCTGCCGCGCGGGTCGCACGCGAGCGTGTGACCGCCCATGTACAGATCCTCCTCACGACCGTAGCGGTTCACCGCGGCGAGAAAGACAGTGTTCTCCAGCGCGCGCGCCGGCGCGTTGATGTCCCAAACGTCATGATCCTGCTCGCACCAGGCGGACGGACAGATGATGAGCTCGGCGCCCTTCAGCGCTAGCATACGCGCGACCTCCGGAAAGCCCATGTCATAGCAGATCATCACGCCCACCTTGCCGAAGTCCGTCTCAAAGACGGGCAGGCGGGAACCGGCGCGAAAGTAGGAGCGCTCGAGCGACCAGAGGTGCTCCTTGTCGTAAGTCCCCGTAAGCTCGCCGTCGCGATCGATCACGACGGCACTGTTGAAGACGATGCCCGGCTCGTCGTAGGTGAGCGCGAGACCCGCGACCACATAGCAGTGGGCGCGTCGGGCGGCGCCGCGCAGCGCGGTGACCGTCGGGCCGGACAGCCCCTCGGCGAGCTCCTGGAGCCGTGGCCCCACAATGCTCAGCTGGTACCCCGTGGAGAACAGCTCGGGAAGGACGACGATGTCGGCTCCCCGCTCGCCCGCGCGCTCGATGAACGAGCACGCGCGGCGCGCGTTCGTCGCCGGGTCGCACATCGCGCTCTCAAACTGGACGAGCGCCATCCGCACCTGGCGCGACGTCGGCCACCCCTCACCCGCCGCCCTTCCCGTCTGCGCGCATCGTGGCGAGCGCTCACCTGCGACGACATGATCCACCAGCGTCATGACAACATCCCTTCCGCACCCACCGTCTCGCGCCCATGCCGCCGCAGTCCGATCGCGACGGATGGAGCTCCTCCCAGTCCGCCCGCACGAGCCACTAGAGAGCGAGGTCGCCGACGGCCTTCACGCGGATCGAGAGCGCGTCACCAAGGTATGCCATGGGTATGTCCTCGACGTCGATGACCTTGACGCTCTCTGGATCGGCGCCGGCAGCCACCGCCTCCTCGCACGCGAGCCGCTTGGACGTCTCGATTGCCTCCTCGCGAGTGACCTCGGCGAGCGAATAGACCTTGTTGACCTGGCCTGACACCTGCGCGATCGCCGACCCGATGGCGTTGGCAACCCCCGCGTCGCTCGGGCACAGCACCTCGCTCGCGCCCGTCAGCACGCGTGGCGACAGGATGGACCCGCCGCCCACAAGGATGACGGGGACGTCGCCCGCAGACGTCTTCATCGCGTCGATGGCGTCTTCAATCATGCCAACGATCCGATTGTAGGCCGCCGAGACGAGGTCGGGGTCGAGGCCCGCGACAAGCGAGGGATCGCCCACCCCAGGCGCCATGCCGCGCGCGACCACGATGTCCGTCGCCGTCAACGTCTCCCCCCCGAAGCACCGCGCCTCGCTCGTCAGGTGATAGCCGACGCTGTCGGGCCCGACGCTGACGGAACCGTCATCGGCCACGCGCACGATTGAGCCGCCGCCTAAACCAACCGAGACGAGATCGGGCATACGGAAGTTCGTGCGAACGTCGCCGATGCGAACCGCGACCATGCTCTCGCGAGGGAAACCATGTACAAGTACACCAACGTCGGTCGTCGTCCCGCCGATGTCCACGACCACGGCCTCGTCCTCACCGGTGAGGAACGAGGCGCCCCTGATGGAGTTCGTGGGCCCGCACGCGACGGTCAGGATCGGGTAGGTGCGCGCGTAGTCGATGGACATGAGCGTGCCATCATTCTGGCAGAGGTAGGTCGCCACGTCCTGAAAGCCCTCCTCGGCGAGCGCCTCCTCAAAGCCGTTCGCCGTCCTGCCAGCGACGTCGTGCAGCGCGGCGTTGAGAATCGCGGCATTCTCGCGCTCGAGAAAGCCGAGCGACCCGATCTCGGAGGAGAGCGTGATCGGAACCGACTCGCCGAGCTCGTCGCGCAGTATGTCGCGCACGTGCTTCTCATGCGCGTCGGAGACGGGCGAGAACACCGCCGTAATTGCGACAGTCTCAAAGCCGCCCGCGCGGATCTCGCGACCGACCCCCCGGATCTCGTCCTCGTCGATGGCACTGATCTCTCGCCCGTCGAACTCGTTGCCGCCGTGCACGAGGTAGTCCTGCACACGCATGGCGTCGCGAAGTTCCTGCGGCCAGTCGGCCATGCAGCCGATCGCCGTCGTCGCAGGCGCACCGACCCTCACTGCCGCAACCTTGTTGAGGTGCCGCCGTTCTACGATGGCGTTCGTGCACTGCGTGGTGCCGAGCATCGCGTAGCCTATCCGCGCAGCGTCCTCGCCCACCTGTCCTACCACATCGTGCATCGCGGCCTTGATGCCGCCCATGACGTCCTCCGTCGTCGGCTTCTTGACCGAGGCGACGAGATGAAGGTCACCGTCTATGACGACAGCGTCCGTGTTGGTGCCCCCGACGTCGATGCCGAGGCGCCAGTCGCGCGTTATCCCCATCATCACGCATTCACTCCCGTCCTCACGCCGGCAGCACGCGCGGCGCGCTCTTCGATCGGCACGTAGTCGACGTCATAGCCGAAGTAGCGCGGTCCGACGTTCTCCAGACCGATCGGTGTCCGCCATTGCTCATTGCATGGAAGCCCGACGACTACGATGCGCGCGCCGTACTTGAGCCCCTCGGTTGTGACGGGGGTGCCGGACTCGATGTCGAGCGACGCGATGATGTCCGGCGCAGTCGCGATCACCTCGCCGTCGCGCAGTGCGATGATGTTCTCGTTCTGGAACTTGATGACAAGCTCGCTCCCCTTGTCCTCGTCAAGCCCGCTCACCACGGCGCGACCGCGCACGAACATGCCGTCCGTCTTGCGTTCCACGTCCACAACCTTACCGCGGAACAGTCGGAAGCCGTTCGTTTGCGCGAGCACCGCGTCGATCGGGTCCTCGTGGCACGCACGCGCCTCCCGTAATGCACGCCCGATGGTCTCGCAGAGTGTGGCCGTACCCGGCACACCGTAAGCTTTGAGCTCCTTGCCAGTGCACACGTAGGAAGCGAGGATCGAGTAGCCGCCCATGACCGCCGTCGCGTTTCTTGACAGCCGCTCGAGCCACTTGTTGTCGATGGCCTTCACGCAGACCATGTTGCCCTTCTCGTCGGCCATGAACATGGGCGAACCGGAGATGCCGTGCAGCGAGAGCGTCACCATCTGCATCTCGGGGAAAGCTCGGCCCATCAGGTCGCAGTCGATCACCGGCAGGTGCCTCGTCGCGCCGAGAACGAACGGGACCATCGAGTTGACGCCGCCAGCCTCGATCGCGTAGGTGGCAAACATCTCCTTGCCCAAATAGCTCACCAGCGCGTCGTAGGTGACCATTGGCTCGTTGCCGCTGCAGATCTTCTCGACCATGATCGTCGGCGCGCCCATCATCGAGGAAGGCGCGACGGCGGCAGCATCCGGCACCTCGTCAAGCGTGATGAGCTCTACGGGACCGTACTTCTTGATCGCCTCGATCGCCATGAGCTTCCCCACGTATGGGTCGCCCCCGCCGCCCGCACCAAGAACGGCAGCGCCCTGCGCCATGTCCTCTATCTCCTCGACACCGATCAGTCTTCTCATGTAAACCCCGCCCCGTTCCACTCGAACGAAACCACCGCGCAAGGACAGGAGGCCCTCACGCCCAGCTTACCCCTGCATGCCTGCCTCACCGCGTCGCGCAACCCGCGCAGACGAGCTGCGCGACCAGTCCCCGGGGCGACCTGCGTGTCGCCTTGGTGTGCATCGCCCTTGTCACCCCCATCGCAGTCGGCGCTACAGCACCTGGTCAGTCTCCTCGAACTTGAGCACCTTGACGCCCCTCAAGGACGACATGGTCTTCATCACGACGAAGTAGAGGATGCCGGAGAGAAGAAGCGAGTTAATGCCGGGGATGCCCAGATTGACCAGGCTGGTTACCTCGCCGATCGCAAACCCGACGACCCAGCACACAATCGCGACGGGGTTGATGCGCTCCACCTTGCCCGGCAGCTCGCCTTTTTCGCGCGACTCGTCAAGCAGCTCGCGGTTACGACGCAGCAGGAAATAGTCCACGACCATGATGCCGGCGACCGGCGGGATCGCCACGCCGAGCAGCGTCAGGAACCCCGTGAAGTAATTGATGATCCCGACCACACTGAGCAGCGTGCCAGCGATGCCGAGTATCCAGACGAGTGCGTTCCTGCTCGCCTTCCTGTTGGATAGCGCGTTAATCATCGTGGCGAGACCAAGGCTCGAAGAGTAGAGATTGATGTCATTGAGCTTAACCGTGGAGGCGACGACGATGATCACCCCGACGATGCCGGACTCGGCCATCATGAGGTCGACGACGTTGCTGGTCCCCGTCGCGTGCGCGAGGAGCACAGCGATTAGGTTCATGCCAAGCTCACCGACGAACGTGCCAATGAGTGTCATCCAAAACACCTGCGTGCCGTTCTTGAGGAAGCGCGCGTAGTCAGGCGTGCAAATGGCGCCGGCGATGAAGCCGCCGGCCACCATCGTGATCGCCGCGCCCATGGAGAGGGCAGGACCAGCGCCGTGCATCGAGACCAGCGTGCCAAGGTCGTTGCTCTGCAGCATGACAACTGCGGCATAGAGCACGACGGCGATGAAGAGCGGCACGAAGATCGTGGCAAAGTTCGCGATGGCTTTGATGCCGAACACGACGAGCAACGTGATGCCGATGCCGGTCACGATCGCCCAAAAGACGTATTCCGGCGTCACGCCGGGAAGGATCTCCTGCGTACCGATGAAGTCCGTGAGACTGATGATGGACGCCATGCCCTGGCCGAACACCGAGTTCTGGACGCCGAACCAGCCAACCATGGAGATGGCGACCACGCCCCCGAACACCGCCGAGCCAATCTTTCCGAATCCGCACCACCGGGATAACAGCGACGTCGAGAGACCCTCGTGCGCGGCAGCCGTACCGAGCGCCCAGCTGATGACCTGCAGCATCACCGATCCGAACATCGTCGCCCAGAAGGCACCCCAGAACGTCATGCCATAGCCGAGCGCCGCGCCGAGCATCAGCTGAGACACACAGCAGATTGAGCCGATCCTAATGAGTAGGATCTTCCAGAACGGCTGCTTCGCGTCCGCGGGCACCCGCGAAAGCGAGTAGTCTATGTCCTTCTTCTCCGCCATAAGACTTCCTTTCGCACTCGCGATGGAACACACCGAGACACGGCCCCGCACCGCGACGCACAGCGGACGTGTGTCGTCAGACGACGTTTCCAGCGGCACGCCATCGGTGACGCGGGATCGACCACACGAAACCTGACTCGGCGATGCGGACATCGTCCGACAGCAATCAGGTGGAAGCAATGGCCATCGCAGGCATTTAACTTGTCCTTGACATGACCGAAGCGTACGAAGCGCTGAGAATCGCAACGCCTGTCGATACATTCATCAATAGGCTTGCAACTGTTGCATTTTAAGACCTCAATTCGAATCTGACACGCCATGCACGGGACACGGGCGTCAAAACGACGCCACCGCCGCGTTGTAGATCTGTGACGTCATTGCGCGAGACAACCTACGGGCATAGGATTCCACACAAGGACGATTTCACGCGGGGGGCACGCTCCCGTGCCCCCCGCGGACGGCAGACGAGGTCGGCGGCCGAAGACGAGTCGTCCCGCCCGCCAACGGCGTCCCAAGCGTGTCCATCTGTGACGACTTTGGGGCAAAGCCCCGAATCGCCGCGGTCCAAGCGCATACCATATAGCCGCGCCATCGTAACGGTCACCATGCAAAGGCGGTGGGTTCAGATGCTTCTGCGCGAGATGCTTGACCTGTTTGCCCTGTTGGACACGCCACGGGCGTGCGGCGCCGACATCGAGCGGCTCCTCGTCGAGAGCGGCGCCGACGACGTGCGCGTCACGACGCTCTCGGGCGAGCGCGGCACGACCGACTCCGTGAGGGTGCTCGTCAAGGGCAGCGACGGCAAGTCCTCAGGCGGAGACGCCCCGACGCTCGGCATCATCGGTCGGCTTGGCGGCCTGGGCGCGCGTCCGGCCGCCATCGGCTTCACCTCCGACGGGGACGGCGCCCTCGCCGCCCTTACGGCGGCGTTGAAGCTCGTCAGGATGCACGCCGCGGGCGACGTCATCGCCGGCGACGTCATCGTGGCCACGCACGTCTGCCCGGACGCGCCGACGCTCGAGCACGACCCCGTTCCCTTCATGGACTCGCCGATCACGATGCGGCAGTGCAACGAGGCGGAGGTCGACGAGCGCATGGACGCCATCCTCTCCATAGACACCACGAAGGGAAACCGCGTCATCAACCTGAACGGCGTCGCGATCTCGAACACGATCAAGGACGGCTACATCCTCGAGGCCTCAAACGACCTCCTGGACGTCCTGACGCGCGTGACGGGAAAGCTCCCTGCGGTGTTCCCCTGCTCGCAGCAGGACATCACGCCGTACGGCAACGGGCTGCATCACCTGAACTCGATCCTGCAGCCGGCCGTCGTCACCGACGCGCCCGTCGTGGGCGTCGCCATCACGACCGAGCAAATGGTCGCTGGCTGCGCGACCGGCGCCTCCCACGCCGAGGACGTAGAGACGGCCGCCCGCTTCGCCTGTGAGGTCGCGAAGGGCTTCGGCGCCGGCAAGGTGTCCTTCTACGACGAGGCGCAGTATGCGCGCCTCAGGGCGCTGTATGGCGACATGCGGCGGTTTCAGACCGCCGGCGCGGACGCGACGAGAGCGTAGTCGGCGCCCGTCGCGCCCGCATGGCCGACGTCATCAGGTCGTCATCAGGTCAGGACTCATGCGCGACGATCGGCTTGTAGAAGACCGTCTGGCGCGAGTACGCCATGTACTTCTGCAGGTAGTCGCCTTCGGGGTGCACCGTGGTGAACGACGCCGCGAACGCCTCTTGCTGATCGGAGCTCGCCGTTGACTGCCGGTCGGTCGCGTAGAGCGGGTCGAGCACGTTGAGGGCGCTCGCCCCGCGGTAGCCCCGGTCGCCGCCCACGAAGTTCGCCGTGATGACGTAGGCCATCGCGCTCTCCGAGACGGAGTCCCACAGGACCATCGCGTTGTCGGGAAACGGGTTTGCGGAGATCGCCTTGTTATACATGATGTAGGCGCCGTACTGCCCATACCAGGCGCTCGGGTTCACGATGACGTCGACCCTGTTGACCTCGAGGACGCCCGCCGCCTCGGGGAAGCAGACGTCGTCGCCGATGAGGACGCCCAGCCTGCCGATGCCCTCCAGCTCGAACACGGGGATCGCGTCACCCGGCTTTGCCCAGCCGTCTGTCTCCCCGAGATGCGTCTTGCGATAGGTCCCCTTGACCTCGCCTGCGGACGACACGATCGCCGCGGTGTTGTAGAAGTCGTCCCCGTCCTGCTCGATGGCGCCGATGACCACGTACGCATCCGTCTCCGCCGCGAGCTCCGCGGCAAACGACACCGACTCGACGAGCGTCTCCGTCGGGGTGTCGACGACACCTGTCAGCGACAGCTCCGGAAGGACGACGATGTCAGCGTCGCCCCCATGATCGCGCACAAGCCGTCGTATCACGTCCTCGGTCTCCTCGACAGTCGCCTGCGGCTCATACTGCAGGGCAAGGGCCGTGACGTCCACTCCCTCGGTCGACGCGCGATCGTCGAGCGGCGCGACCTTGAGCAGCACGTCCTGATAGAGCTCCGGCCTCCTGCCCGCCATGCGCCTGCGGTTCTCGTTGTCGTAGAGCGCGGGGTCAATCTCTCCGATCACGTAGGTGGGGCCGTTCACCTCGTCGGTCTTGGAGACGTCACACTCGGCAATCTTCTCGCCCAGCGGGCTCCAGATCGCGCTGCCGCCGCACATGTGGAACGTGTCGTCGCTGTTGCTCCTGTTCGCCGAGACGACGTACATGCCGTTCTCCACGGCACGCGCCTCCAGGTGCGCGACCGCCTGCCCTGACGAGTTGGTGGGAAAGCAGAGGATGTTCGCGCCGCCGAGGGCGGACAGGCGGGCGCTCTCCCAGTACGCGGAGTCCATGCAGATGTTCATGGAAATCTTCCCGAGCTCCGTGTCATACGTGGGAAAGCCCAGGTCGCCCCATGCGTCCCAGAGCTGGTCGCTCCCCACGGGGTGCGTCTTGCGATACGTGCCGACCACGCCCTCGGGACCGACGAGCACGGCCGAGTTGTAATAGATGCCGCCGTCGTCCTCCGCCATCCCGAAGACGACGTAGGCGTCGTGGGCGGCACACAGCGCGCCGACCGCCTCCGTCGCCTTGCCAGGTATGGTGTCCACAAACGGGGCGATGTCGTCACGAGACGTGTAGGTGTACCCGCTCGTGCACATCTCGGGACAGACAACAAGCCTGACGCCCTGTGAGAGCACCTCCTCGAGCGCGTCGCACAAACCACTGATGTTCTCGTCAAGTTCCCTGAGAACGGGATTGAATTGCAGGCACGCCGCCTTGAATGGCTCACGTGCGACCTCCCATTGCCCGGCGGAGGAAGCTTCCGCAGATAAAGGCGCCTCAGAGCCGTATGCCTGACGTTGACGCAGACCCCATGTTGCAAGCCCGACCGAAGTGCCGCCGGCAAGTCCCAGGAACCCCCTACGCGTGAGAAGCGTTTCATTGCCCATGATGCGCCAGCTCTCTCGTCGTCTCCTACAATACGAAGAAAGATGCTACTGGCTGGTCATTTCATTCTATTATCTAATTAGTGAATATCTATTTGTATTATTAATTATACATTACTCATTGTAGAATATTTATGAGTTAATATAATAGAATTGACTATGCATATCGCACGTAACGTTAACGTGAATCACGATATGCGGTGCGTAGAACTGTAACGCGGCGCGGATCCATGCATATCCGTTGCGGCAGCGACGCACCGAACGAGCTCTACGAGGCAACCACCCCCACGTCGTGCCTTGATCCGCGGGCATCCCGCACCGCCTTGCCAACCCTCATGATCGCGTAGACAACGACGACGGCAACATACGCGATGAAGCTCCACGTGGAGGCGACCATTCTGCCCGAGAAGGCCGAGAAGCCAAGGGCCATTCCGACGTGCAGAACAAACAGGGCGACCATTAGGTAGGCAAGGCTCTGGACTGCCTTCCAGACTCGGGAGTTCATCCGTCGGTGCAGCTCACGCACTGAGGTGACGGCGAGCACCGCGAAGATCACCGTGAGGACAAGCGCGATGACAAGCGAGGCCGCAATGTTGGCACGCGCAGACATGATCGCGACAAATCTCGCAAGATAGCTGGGCAAATACATGCAGAGATGGCCAAGCACGAAGATGAACGAGAGGATTGAGAGCTCGCCTCGAATTGGCTGCAGATGCTTCCGGACCCTCGTGCCCTCATCAAAGCAGCCGGTAAACATCACGACGCCGAACAGGATGCTTGAGAGGTACGCCTTCTGCAGCACCATGCAAACGCCGCGTATGCCAGCAAGGTTCTGCCCGGTGAGGATCGCCCATGCATAGAGTCCCGTCAGGATGATCGCAACGGCGTAGAACGTTCCCGGATGCTTGTGAAGCGACTTCGCGAGCGGGCCGACAAGCAGCGCCGCCAGAACCACCGATATCAGCAGACCCACCAGACTCGTGCTCATGCACGCCCCCGTCCAAACATGTCGCCGCCATCCCCGCCCACGCTTCAGATGACGTCTCGACGGCCTCGCCTACGCACCGATGCTGCTGAATGCGGCATAGCGCTGCCGCTCTTCGGGCGTGGCCTTCTCAAACGCCTCGCGCGCCGCAGACAGCGCCACGGAATCCACGTGGGCAAGCGGCTTCGCGAGCTTGGCGTCCTCCAGCGGAATTTCGTCAGCTGGGACGATCTTGGGCAGCACGTCCTCAACCGGCACGTCATCCTCGCGCAGAAGCTCATCAAGGAGGGCGAGCTCGTCGCTAAGGAATCCATCGGTCAGATACGCAAGCCCTCGGTACAGGTCTGTCTTTGCGAAGCGCCTCATGTCTGCCGTCAGCATTGGGACCCAGTTCAGCAGGTGATACTGCAGAAAGCCGCGCTGCGTGCGCAGCAGCCTCGTTGCCGTCCCCTCGTCCCCGCCCTCCAGCGCCTCTGCGGTTCGCTCGCACAGAATCTGCTGGAACTGCAGCTCAAGCGAAACGTGATCCTCTCCGTCCTTCCACTCCTCGCTCTTGTCAAGTCCCTCGCTGCGATACACGGCAAGGACTTCGTCGCGCGCATCCTGCATCTCAAGACGCTTCTCGGAGGTGTAGACGCTCTCAAACGGATAGGCGGCCGATCGGGCGTCGGTGCCCGCGCCGATGAACGTGCGCGCGTAGTCAACCGCGAGCTCAAGCAGGATGCCGTCACGCGACCTGGCAAGGTAACGGGCCATCATGCGGTAGCCCTCGTCGACGTCCGCGTTGCCCGTGTCCGCCGGAAACCGAATCGCACCGAGCCTGTCTAGGAACGCCTCGCTGACCTCGACGCGATACAGGTCCGAGAGCAGCGC
Source organism: uncultured Coriobacteriaceae bacterium (assembly GCA_902783515.1). Classification (GTDB taxonomy): domain Bacteria; phylum Actinomycetota; class Coriobacteriia; order Coriobacteriales; family UMGS124; genus CAIFEU01. The sequence continues at coordinate 17,693 of CACZRK010000396.1, forward strand.
ATACGTTTCGCCGCGGCGTCGGCAGGCCTGCGCTATGAGCGAGAGCGTGTCATCGGCTTCGATTCCGGTCGTCGTCTTCATCCCCTCGGCGTCCCCCTCAACGGCTCGGCCGTCATACTCAGACGCGTTCGTGCTCGCCACAGTCGTCATCGTCGCTCCTCACCGCATCGTCTTGCCGTCATCAAGCGCCGCGAGCCCCTGAAGGCCCACTTCCGTCGCGATCCAGGGTGGACCCCACGTCACTGCCCCGCACGCCTCCAGGTTGTCGATGAAGTGCGCCGCGTACAGGCGAGGGCTCTGGCAAAGGGGGTCGTCATCAATCGCCCTGATGACGTCGTCCATCTTCGCCCCGCCATCCCGCGCGCACATCGCCAGCACCTCCCGATAGACGGGGATGAGCCGCGCGTCACGCTCGAGCAGCGACTCGAGCTCGGCCGATGTGCCGCGCGCGGCGAGCGCCGCACGACCGGCCGGCGTTGTGCGCCAGTACGCCGCGGGAGGGTCTTTGCGCACGAGGTACGAGACCCCGTCGATGACCTCGGTTGCCACGCCGTCGGGCATCTCGCCATACGGAGCCCCGCTCGCAAGCACGCGCTCGAGGGCTCCCGCGCGCTCCAGCTGCAGGCAGAGCGCATCAACGCCGTAGACGGAGCGATGTCGCTCGCGCATCGCGCGCGTCATGTCCTTGACCTGATCGATCGTCCGGGGCTCGTCGCATGCCTCGAGTATGGCGCGCAGCACCTCGCGCTGACTGCCCATGCGGCTCAGGAGCGTTCTGATATGCGCATCCGATGGCGATGCCGGTGCTTCGTCAACGCGCGCATCCCCCGTGCCACGCCCCGCCTTCATCTCGATCGTCGCCATCAGATCGCCCACCCTCAATACTCCCGATCCCACAGAAACCAAGCCTCCCCCAACAACCCGGAGATGGGTTCGCCGGAGGCGGCTCCGGGCGACCGCCGTCTCAGATGGAGACCGCCCGGAGCCTCTGGCGCACTCGCGCGCCGCCGCACTAGGACGGCATGACGAAGTCCTCGTCCTGCCATGCCATGTCACGCAGGATGTACAGGCACGACGGGTCGTTGCCGCTGTCCTTGATCTTGTGCACCTGATCGTCGGTGAAGGGCTCGAGGAAGTCACCGAGTGTCTCGTCACGCGGACCCTTGAAGCTCTCAATGCCCTCGTCGACGTCGCCATACCAGCGCGCCATGCCGCAGCACTGAGAGACGCAGCGCGGCAGGCCGACTTCATCGATGATGTCTTGGCACAGGTTGCACTTCTGGGCGACCTGCGTCTCCTCGTTGAGGTAGCGAATTCCGTACGGGCATGCGGACACGCACGCACCGCAGCCGATGCACGCGTCCTCGTCGATCTGCACGGTTCCGTCGTCCCGCTTCGTCGACGCACCCGTGGGGCACACGCTCACGCACTGCGGGTTTTTGCAGTGCTGACAGGACAGGTTGAGGAAGTACATGTCAACGTCCGGCCAGTTGTCGCCGTCCTTCTTGGGCGTCGGCCCGACGCGCAGCGGACGCGTCCAGTAGTTCCCGATCGGCACGTCATGCATGACCTTGCAGGCGACGGTGCAGGCGAGGCACCCGACGCATCGATCGATGTCCGTCACGATGGCAAGCTGAGTCATTGTCTTGCCGCCTCCCCTAGTCCGCGAAGTTGCAGTTGCACGTGCCCTCGCCGCCGATGAGCCACGCCTTCAGACGCGGGTCATGAGCGTCATGGATGATCTCGGTGCCGTCGTTTCCGCAAGGGACGGGGTTGTTGAACGGGGAGTTCTCCGCCGTCGCCTTGTAGACCTTGACCGGGAAGGTGCGAACGTTCGCCGAGCCGTTGTACTTGTCCTGGGCCTTGCGGTCCACGATGCAGTTGATGCAGCTCAGCTCAAAGCCGCCACCCGCCTGGTTGAGCTCGGGATACCACCACTGGTGCTCGGCGTTGATCGTGCCGGGGGCGATGCCCGCGTACAGGTCAGCCGTCTGGCGGACCTTGCCCCAGGGGCTCTCGATCCAGACCCAGTCACCCTGCTCGATGCCCAGCGCCTGCGCGTCGACCGGGTTGATCTCCATCTTCGGGACAGGCCACAGCTCGCGGCACCACGGAAGCTGCCGATGCTCGGAGTGGAAGTAGACCGGAATGCGGCGTCCGGTGATGCACTGCAGCGGGTACTCCTCATAGGTCTTGGCGTCGGCAACGGTGCCATGCACCGGCTCGCTGAAGTAGGGCAGCGCCTCGCTGGTGAAGCCGTCGAGAATCTCGGGGCCGTCGGAGCCGTCAGGATAGACGCTCTCGATGGTGGTGCACCAGAACTCGTGCTTCATCGTCGGGGTCGGGAAGCCGGGGACGCCGATGGGTCCGCGATAGGTCTGCTGGTGCATGCCGACGCGATATGCCTGACCGGTCTCGAAGCGACGGTAGGTGCCCCACTCCTCGGGGACCTCCTTCTTCATGTTCCACCAGCCATGCTCCTGGAACGCGTTGCAGACCTCGTCCCAGCTGTTGAACGGCACGACGCCATCGCGGAACAGCGCGACGTTGAGCGCCTCGATCTCCACGTCGGCGCCGCTCTTCTCCAGCCATGGGTCATCACCGTCAAAGGCGGGAACGCCAAAGTACTTGGAGAGCTCGATGAAGTACCGCGGGTCGCTCTTGCACTCGCCGGGCGGGTCGACGGCACGCACGCCGAGTCCCCACGCCCCCTGGGAACCCTGAGAGAAGCGCCAGGTGTTCATCTCGAGCCAATGACACACGGGCAGCAGGATGTCGGCGGCGCCAGAGGTGGCGGAGTGCCACAGGTTGGCCTCAAACAGGAAGTCGAGCTTGTTGAGGGCCTCCCAGTTGTAGGTCGCGTTGCACATGTCCATGTGGTCGCCCGACCCGATCATGCCGCCGTGGATCTGGTACGGCGCATCAGGCTCCTGGTGGGCGGCCTCCATGACGGAGTTGCAGTCCGCCCACACGTTGTACCAGTACAGCAGCGGCATCTTCTCGTTGCCGCACATCCTCATGGACAGCTCAGGAGCGGGCAAAAAGGCAAGGGCTGCCATCGAGGGCAGCATGGAGCACATGTCGCCCGCGCCGGTCCAGCCGTTGGTTGCGCCGCGCTGGCCGCCGGGCGTGTCGATGGCGCCCACCATCGCGCAGGCAGCCATGATCGCGCGGCAGTTCTCGGTCGAGTTGCCGGCATGCTCGACGCCCAGGCCGTAGTTAATGCCACCGTTGGGAATCGACGGATCGACGCGCGTCGCCCACGCCAGGCAGGCCTGCTCGATCTTGTCGGCGTCAATGCCGGTCACCTCAGAGGTCTTCGCCGGCGTCCACTGCTCGAGGTACTTCGCCCACAGCTCCCAGACGGGATAGGCCTTGTGGGTGGATCCGTCCTTGAGCGTGATCTCGTACTCGCCGTCAACGGCAGGGTCTATCAGCGGGTTAAAGTCGGAGAGGTCCGCGATCCAGCCGGGCTCCTGGGCGTCGGCGCGCATGCGCGAAACGTCCTCGGTCGTTCCCTCGGTCTGCGGCTTCCAGTCCTCGCCCTCCCAGTGCGCGTCCTCGGGATCGGCCTGCCAGTAGGTCCAGCGCTTGTTCAGCGTGTCCCACACCAGATAGCGCAGCGGGTTGCCGTCCCCCTCCACCTTCCAGTCAAGCATCTTGGGATCGACGTCGGCCTCGGTGAGCAGTCGGGTCTTGTAGTCAAAGGGGCCGGAATGCTTCTCGTTCAGCCCGGTGTAGCCTGACGGGTCCATGTCGGGCACCACGACGAACGGGGCGTTGGTCCAGCGCTTGATGAACTTCCAGTCCACGAGGTCATGCTGCAGGATGATGTTGCACCAGCCCAGCGCGAGCGCGGCGTCCGTTCCGGGGCGAAGGTTCAGCCAGTAGTCGGCCTTGCTGCCGAGGTTCGTCTTGCGCGGGTCGACGCTGATGTAGGTGTCCGCCGTTCGGGCGACGTCGATTGCCATGCGCGCGGAGTCATCGTAGTTCGAGATGGACTGTTCGGTCGCCCACTGGACGAAGACGGGACGATGCTCGTCAACCTCGCTCCAGGACCACGCCTCGACGTTGTCAAGCGCGCTCGCAAAGTGGCGCGGGCCCTTGCAGACCTGGTACGCCGCAACGACGTTCGGCGAGCCAAACAGCTCGAGCGCCATGCCGGCGTCGGACTGCATGCACCACTGCCGGCCTGTGCCGCACCAGCTGAACAGCGACTCGGGGCCGTACTTCTCCCTGATCTGGCTGATGTTGTCAGCAATGGTCTGATATGCCTCGTCCCAGCCGATGCGCACCCAGCCCGGGTCATCCGACCCCTTGGGATTCGTGCGCTTCATGGGGTACTTGATGCGATCGGGGTGATAACACGCCTGGATTGACGCCTGGCCCTTGGAGCAGTGGCTGCCTTGCGTCGCGAAGTCCGTCTCGTCGCCCTCGGTGCGGATGACGCGGCCGTCCTTGACGTAGACCCACACGCCGCACTCGGACTTGCCACAGCCGCGGCAGCAGGAGCGAATCTTGGTGACGCCCTCCGCCGCGGCGGCGGACTGGGCGGCGGTCTCCCGTGCCAGACCCTGCTGCCCATGGAAGCTCGCTCCGACGCCGACGGCCGCTGCGGTCGTCGTCATGAGCTTGGCGAACGAGCGACGTGACATGGTCAAGTTGCCCATAGTCCCCCCGTCCCAATCTCGCGGGACTACTCCCCCTTGGCCCGAGCGCCCGCGACCCCTCAGGCACCTTCACTATGCGAGAATGCGGATGGATACTAAAATTCAGAATTGACATATGTCGCTATTCATGACGGCTCGTCATTGGTCCATTCCATCTGATTCTGGATAATGGGTGCTTCAGAGACAGCGTCAAGCTGCGGCCGGCTGCGGGGCATAAGGATCAGCCGTATACGGCCCGCGTGCGCTACGGCAGGGGAGCCGCGCGCGGAACGGGAACCCATGGGATCAAGGGGGAGGCCACATGGGCATCGAGGAGTATCGTGAGTTCATCGAGCTTGCCCGCCGTCTGAGCTTCACCGAGGCGGCAAGCGAGCTTGGCATCACGCAGTCTGCGCTGAGCAAGCGGATCGCGTCGCTCGAGCGGGAGTTCGGCGCCGCCTTCTTCGACCGAGGCCATCGCGCGCTCAGTCTCACCGATGCGGGCAGGGTCATGTACGGCGCGGCGACCGAGATGGTCGAGGCGCACGACCGCGCGCTGAGAGACATCGGCCGTCTCATGCGAGAGCGCCCGATTCGCGTTGACGGGGTGCTTTACGATGAGGAGGTCTCGAGCATCCTGTCACTCGCCTCAATCCTGCTTGAGAACGACGGCCAGCCGAGGCTGCTCATGTCCCCGCATGAGAACAGGTCGTACACGAGCCTTTTGCTCAACGGAGAGATCGACGCGGCTATTGCCTACTTCTCCGAGGAGGGGCTCGACAGATACGAGTTCGAGTCTGTGCCCGTCACGAACGCCCGGTTCGTCGCAATCGTCGACGCGGGGCACCCGATCGCAGACAGGAACTCGGTGAGCATGGATGAGCTACGCAACGAGACGTTCGTTCAGCTCATCGACGAGTACTGCAGCTCGGGGTGGAAGTGCATAGAGGACGTGTGCCGGGCGCACGGCTTTGAGCCCAAGACGAGGCCGCTCGCCGCGGGCCGAGGCGGCCTCACGTCCCTGCGCCCCGCCGGTGGCGAGGGATGCGTGTTCATCAACCAGGGCAACCTGAAGCGCAACAGGTTGATGGAGTCCTCCAACTTGCTGAGGTGCGTCCCCATCAGTGATGAGGACGCCTTCTTCACGCTCGGCTGCACGTATCTGCGCTCGAACAGAGGCCGACTCGCGCCGTTCCTCGAGGCGCTTGCCGAGGCACGGGATGCCCTGCGGCGGCATGAGGGCACACGGGCTTGACGCACGACCGGGCGGCGCGAGCCCCCCGTCCATCGTTAGCACCGACCAGTCCTGATCGACATATGCCGTTGCCTGCTCTTTGGCTGTTTCCGACAGAGGGGGGCCTCGACGGCTTCTTCCCCGACCGGGCACTCAGACGCAGAAGGACATGTAGAGCGGCAGGTAGGCACGCTTTCCCTGAACCGAGAGCTGCTTGGGATGCAGAACGACCTGGTCGCCCACGCGCGTGCCCCATCGCCGGGCGAAGTCGTCGAGCGAGACGGTGCTGTAGCTCTTGGAGGACTTGACCTCTATCGGGCAGATCCTCAGCTTGCCTCCCGCGTCGGAATATCCCTTGGAGACGAGGAAGTCGATCTCGCGCGGTCGCTCGCGCCCGCCGGGTTCCGTTGGGGGCTCGTTCCAGGTGTGATAGAAGAGCTCGTACCCCCTCGCGTGCAGCTGCTGGGCCACGACGTTCCCCACAAGCATCCCCCTGTTGACGGAGACCTTCCCGAACTCGAGGTCACGATACACGCGCCCGGATTCCGGCCCGTCAGCAAAGGCGAGGGACACGAGCAGACCGGTGTCCGCCATGTAGCACTTGCATGATGCCGGGTTGCAGGTGAGCCGCAGGCCGACGGAGGGGTCTGTGCAGTCGATGCATGCGTTGACGACGTGCGCGTCGGTGAGCCAATCGAGCGCAGGCTCATACGTATCGTAGCGAGTCCCCTTTCCGAGCGCCGAGAACTTGAAGCGCTTGGAACTCGCGGAGAGCTGCCCGGGTATGGCAAGGAAGACTGCCCGTGCGCGCCTGGCCTCTGACCCGCCGAACTTCGCGATGTCCTCAAGATACAGGTCGAGCGTCCTGCGCTTGACGCGGTCGCATCGGTCGAACGCCCCGTCCTCGACAAACGCCTCGACCGCCTGCGGCATGCCGCCGACCAGCATGTACTCATTGAACAGGCGCGTCGCCTTGCGATGGACTGCCTCGGGGAGCGGTCGAAGCGCTTTTCGTGCGTCGCGGATTCCGTCCGCGAGCACCTCGTGGCCGCTGGCCCACAGGTATTCCTCGAAGTCGAGCGGGTCGAGCTTGATCCGATCCTCCTCGGAGGGGATGACGATGTCAGCGACGTTTCTGCGCAGGGAGACGAGCGATCCCGTCTCGATGTAGTCGAACCGGCCATCCGCAACCAGGTGCTTGACGTACTCCCTCGCAATCGGGAATCGCTGCACCTCGTCAAAGATGATGACCGCGTCGCGAGGCTTGAGGCGCTTCCCATAGTTGAGCTGCAGCATCCTGAGGAACGTGTCGATGTCGTCGCGCTCGTCACGAAACAGGTCGAGCACGTCCCTCGGGGCCAGCGAGAAGTCGATGTAGATGGAGTCCGCGTACTCGTTGCGCGCGAACTCTTGGACGAGCGTCGTCTTTCCGACGCGACGCGCACCCTCGACGAGCACGGCAGTCGTCCCGTTTGAGAGGCGCTTCCATTCGAGCAGCATGTCGTAAGCCTTGCGTTTAAACATGATCTCACCAGAGCTTTCGACAAAATCGGTCATATCAATACGGCGATTTTACTGCAAAATCAGCCACATAAAGCTGTCAAAATGACTGCAGAATCAGCCGGATTTCCCGCATCTCCCCATGGCATCGCGCTCATGATTGATGCACTTGATCTGTAACAGCTCGCAACCGAATCAGCGTTCACCTCGTCACGCGTCCGCGCGCGAAGGCACCCCCCCCCGCTCGCGTATCATGATGTCGCCCGCCACCGGACCGCGCACGAGGGAAGCCCATGGACCCGTTCCTCATCTATCTGATCGTCATCAACGTCGTGACGTTCGCGCTGTTCACGATCGACTTCTTCATCGCCGTCCGGCGCCGCGACCCCGACGCCGGCCTCATGGACGGCGGGCTGCTGTGTCTGTTCGCCGTCGCGGGCGGGGCGGTCGGGATGCTGGTCGCGCTGTTCGTCTGGACCAGCAGGCTCGGCGGCCGTCGCATGAACAAGGCTAACATCGCCTGGTGGTTCGCCTGCTTCGCCTGCCTGGTCGCGTGGAGCATGGTCTGCGCGTGGAGGTGGGGCGTCGTCACGCTTGCCGCAAGCCCCCACGTCCTGATCGACGGGTGGAACGTCACGACGCTGCGCGGCGTCGGCGCCTACCTGCTCGCGATGAACGTGCTCGCGTTCTTCGCCTTCTGGCTGGACAAGCGACGCGCGGAGCGTGGCGGGCGGCGGCTCCCCGAGGCGGCCCTGCTGGGCCTCGCCCTGCTCGGGGGGTCGCTGGGCGGGATCGCGGCGTCCAGGCTGTTCCATCACAAGACGAACCGCAAGACGAAGTGGTACTTCCGTGTCGGCATGCCCGCCTTCGTCGTGCTGCACCTCGCGCTGCTCGTCTACTGCCATCTGGCGGGGCTCGTCTGACGTCCAGGCGCCCACGCGCCCCGCGAGCTGGCGAGATCAGCTGCGGCTCCCCACCCGCCTCCAGACAGAACAGGAACATCGATGCGGCCCCGCTCGCCGCGCCGCCGGTGGAGAGCGCGTACAGCCGCATCGCCTGCAAGGGGCCGCACGGCATCGCGCCGTTCGCAAGGCCGACCGCGAAGGCGCCGCGTTCACGCCCGCGAGCGCGACCGCGGCGACCGCGAGCGCGAACCAGCCGATGGCGCGCGGGCGGGTCGGGACGGATTCACGCGAATGGGGGCATCGCGTGCGGGGCGCGCGGGGCGCGCGGATCGGGACGGAAACGCGCGTTCGGGAGCATTCCGCCGGGGCGCAGGGACAGTCCTTGACGAATGGGAGACATCGCGGCGCCGATGACGGTGCGGGGGCTCGCTCGGAGATCTCCCATTCGTGCGAACCTGTGCCGAACGTGCTCCCGAACGTGGACGTGCACGAATGGGAGCACTCCGATTCGCACAGGACTGTCCCGGCGGCCCGCGCAGACTCTCCCGAACGTCAGACCCTTTGTTTTGAGCCGCCGACCCGGACCTGACCCAAGTC
>CACZRK010000397.1 GCA_902783515.1 uncultured Coriobacteriaceae bacterium
AAGAACCCGCTGCCCTTCCGCACCTACCACGACACGTACTCCGTGAGCCTCTCGCCCACCGGTGACGTCACCGCGCAGAAGCACTCGGGCCGCTGCTGGATGTTCGCCGGCTACAACGTCATGCGCGACCTCGCGATGAGCAAGTTGCAGACCAAGAACTTCGAGCTCTCGCAGACCTATGGCCAGTTCTGGGACAAGCTGGAGAAGGCGAACCTGTTCCTGGAGCGCATGATCGCCACGGCGGACCGCCCGTGTGACGACCGCCTGGTCCTCTACTGGCTCGCCGAGCCCATCAGCGACGGCGGCTGGTGGGAGATGGTCGCCGCCGAGGCGCAGAAGTACGGCGTGGTCCCGAAGGGCGCGATGCCCGAGACCGCCGTCTCCGTGAACACGGCCGAGATGAACGAGATCCTCGCGCGGCTGCTGCGCCAGGATGCCGCGCGGCTGCGCGCGGCGGCTGCGAGCGGCGATGACGTCGCCGCGCTGCGCGCCCGCAAGGAGGCCATGCTCGCCGAGGTCTACCGCGTCCTCGCGATCTGCCTGGGCGAGCCACCGGAGCGCTTTGACCTGGAGTACCTCGCCGACGCGGCCGGCGACGAGGCGAGGCAGGGCAAGGCCGACGCTCGGAAGGCTGACGAGCCCGCGCAGACGCTCGCCGAGCGCAAGGCCGCCGAGGCGACGCAGAAGGACTTCCGCCGCATCAGCGGGGTGACGCCGCGCGAGTTCCTGCGCACGTACGTGGGCATCGACTTTGACGAGTACGTGAGCCTGAGCAATCTGCCGGGTGCGACGCGCCCCTTTGGCAGGATCCTGCAGATGGATGACGTCATCCCGACGGCCGGCACGCCGGTCCGCACGCTGAACGAGCCCATCGACGTCCTCAAGCGCGCCGCGATCGCCTCGCTGCGCGACGGCCACCCGGTGTGGTTCGCCTGCGACGTCCTGAAGAATCTGTACCGCAACGACGGGAAGGGGCTGCTGGACACCGAGACCGTGGACACGCAGAGCCTCTTCGGCGTCACGTACGACGTCGACAAGGCCGAGCGCCTGGACATGCGCGAGCTGCAGATCAACCACGCCATGACGCTGCAGGGCGTGAACCTGGACGAGCAGGGCGACCCGATCGCGTGGCGCGTCGAGAACAGCTGGGGCAAGGACGCGTGCAAGGACGGGTACCTGACGATCACCGACCGCTGGATGGACGAGAACCTCGGTCAGGTCGTCGTCAACCGGCGCTACCTGCCCGACGACGTCGCCAAGGCCTGGTATGAGCCGACCGAGCCGCCCGTGTCGCTTGACCCCTGGGCGCCGATGATCGGCTGCAGCGACTAGGGACGCCGATGCCCGACGCGCACGACGTCCGCGCGCCGGGCGCGTCGGGAGGCGTCGCGCGACGTCTGGCGGACGCGTGACGCACGTGAGATGAGGGGGACCTATGCAAGAACGTGCCCATGAGATGCTCCGGGATCACACGACGCTGCACGTCGGGGGCCCGGCTGGCAGATTCCTGCTCGTCGACGACGCCGACGAGCTCGTGCGGGCCGTCCGCGAGGCGGACGCGTCGTCCGACCCCGTGCTCGTGCTCGGCGGTGGCTCCAACCTGCTCGTGGGCGACGACGGCTTCCCCGGCGTCGTCGTCCACCCGCACGCATCGAGGATCGAGCGCCTCGCCACGCCCGGCCCTGACGACCGACACGAGGTGCTCGTGCGATGCGGGGCGGGCACGCCTTGGGACGAGTTCGTCGCGTTCGCCGTCGAGCAGGGCCTGAGCGGCGTCGAGGCGCTCTCCGGCATCCCCGGCCTCATCGGTTCGGCCTGCATGCAGAACATCGGCGCCTATGGCCAGGAGATGGGCTCGTCGCTCGTCTACGCGCGCCTCTACGACCGCGCGACCCGCGAGGTGAAGACCGTCCGCGCTGACAGCCTGCAGCTCGGCTATCGCAACTCCCTGCTGCGCGACAGCCTGGAGGAGCCCTCGCTCGCGTGTGAGCGCTGGTTCCCCAGCCCGCGATGGGTCGTGCTGGACGCGACGTTCGGGCTGCGCGACGACCCGCGGACAGTCGTTGAGCATCCCCAGCTCGCGCACGCGCTCGGCGTGAGCGTCGGCGACGAGGGCCTGGCGGCGGACGTGCGCCGCGAGGTGCTCGCGGTGCGCGGCTCCAAGGCGATGCTCGCCGACGACGGCACCACCGTTGGGGCAGTGGAGCATGACCGGTGGTCCAGCGGGTCATTCTTCACGAACCCGCTGCTCGCCTACCCCGATGCCGAGCGGCTGCCGCCAGAGGCGCCCCGATACCCGGCGCTCGGCGGCGTGAAGACCTCCGCGGCGTGGCTGATCGAGCACGCGGGCTTCTCGCGCGGCTTCGGCGTGCACGGGACGGCCTCGCGCGCGACGCTCTCCACGCGCCACACGCTCGCGATCACGAATCGCGGCGACGCGACGGCCGCAGACCTCATCGAGCTCGCGCGCACCGTGCGCGACGGCGTCCACGCGACGTTCTCCATCACGCTCACGCCCGAGACCGTGCTCGTGGGGACGCGGCTTGACGACGTCGCAGGCGCGTGAGCGATGCGGCCGCCCCGTGCGTGACGCATGCGTCGCACACCATGACGCAGACGCCCCGCGCCCGCCAGGCCGGCAGCACGGCTGCCGTCTCGGCGGGCGCGGGGCGTCACTCCCTGTCACTCCCTGCA
>CACZRK010000398.1 GCA_902783515.1 uncultured Coriobacteriaceae bacterium
CCGCGCGCTTCCAAAAGGTGCTGGAGCACCAGGACCTGCTGCGCACGCCCATCGTCCGCAACGGCAAGAAGGCGACCGTCGGGTACGCCCCCGAGGTCTGGGAGACGTGGGAGTAGGCGGGACGCTCGAGCGCGCCTTACAAAGGGATTGCTGAGCATTACCACATCCGAACGCCGCCCTTTCAGACATGGCGACCGTCCCGTGGAAAATCGTCTGCCGGTTGGCCGAGGCGGAGGCGAAGACGCCGCCGAGGTCGCCGGGACAGCGACAGCCCATGAGAGGGAGGGGTTTGGAAGGCGAGCGCCTGCGCCGCCAAGACGGTCACAGACACTACATACGAGGCCGGCGCGCAGGACGAGTTCGCCGCGTTCATCAACCGCAAACTCACGGTCAAGGGCTCGTTCCAGGTGCCCGGTGGCCCCAACGCCCACGAGCTGGACTGCGACTTCGTCGTGGGTGGCGACGGCACGCCCGGCAGCGAGTACCACGTCATCGCGCTTGCCCCGCACCTGGGCGGCTACGATCACAGCTACTACGGCGATCGTCAGGGCTGGATTCGCAAGCACCTCGCGGCGGCGGTGCAGGAGGACCCGCGCAAGCCGATCTTCCTGCTCACGCACATCCCGATGGCCGACCCGCGCTCCATCTATCAGGACGACGGCTTCACGCTCGTCCAGACCGCGACCTTCGCGAACAACTTCTGGATGAGCGGGGACGGCTATGACGAGTCCGGCGATGACGGCGGCCATCCCGACGCCGGGCAGGACGCGAGCCGGTGCGAGCTCGTCGAGATCGACGCCGCCACCAACGCCGTGACGATCTACCGCCTGGACTTCCGCGAGGGGCGGTGCTCGGCGAGCCCTGGACGATCGACGTGGCGAGCGGGGCGGACGGCTTCCGGTACACGACCGAGAAGATGGCGTCGTCCAGCGGCGCGCGCTTCATGAGCGACTACTACAAGGCCGCGGCGGACAGAGAGAGGGCATTCGAGCGGCCGCTGTTCGGCGCCGCGCGTGAGGCCGGGCGCGACTACGTGCTCGCCGCGTACGCGGTCAACGCCTTCGGCAAGGAGTCCAAGATCGGCGAGACAACCTTCAGGGTGGCATAACCGAAGCGTCCCGATCGCACGCCCGCGCAGATGTCCGCACGAGGGACGCCTGCGCGGGCGCGGCGGCAGGGGTTGTCGACGGCATATGATTCGGAGGCCCGTCAGCCCCGCTTGGAACCCTGCCGCATGATGCCGCCCTTGTGGCCGGCGGCCTTGTTGGGGCCGATACCCTTCGCGACCCTGGCGGCCGCCTGGGCGCGACCGCCCCGCTTCTGGGCACGCGCCGCCTCGAGCCACGCCTCGCGCTGCTCGCGCGTCACCCTCGCCATGACGCGTCAGCGCCCCGTCATCATGACCTGGCGGTACGTGACGCCGCAGGAGTCAAAGATGCGCTTGGAGATCTTGTTGTCGTCGGTCCCGTCGTACTTGTCGCTGAGGTAGACGACCTCGCCGACGCCCGCCTGCACGAGGATCTTCGCGCACTCGTGGCACGGGAACAGCGTGACGTAGACGGTCGCCGCCTTCATGTCCTTCAGCGAGCCGCGGTAGTTCAGTACGGCGTTGGCCTCGGCGTGTATCACGTAGCTGTGCTTGTCGGTCAGCGGGTCGCCCGTCGCCGCCCAGGGGAAGTCGTCGTCGTTGAGCGCCGAGGGCGTGCCGTTGTACCCGACGGAGAGGATGCGATGGTTCGTGTCGGCGATGCAGGCGCCGACCTGCGTGTTGGGGTCCTTGCTCCTCAGCGACGCGTCGATGGCGACCCGCATGAAGAACTCGTCCCACGTGATGACGTCCCTGCGCTTGTCCGACATGCGCGACTCCCTGGCATCCTTTAGCCTGCGACATCCCGTGATTATAGGGCAACGTCGCAGACGGGCAACGCCCATGGCGCAAACGACACGCCGGGGCGCGACGCGCGACGCGGGCCGGGGGCCATGGGCTGCGGGCCGGGGGCTGGGGGCTGGGGTTCTCGCGGGCCGCGGGCTGCGGGCTGAGAGCCGCAGGTTTGCGCCCGCACCCCTGCGTCTCCCCGCGCCGACGTCGGGCGCCTGCGTCGAGCGTCGGCGTCTAGCAGTCAAGGCCCGGGATGCTCTCCTGCCGAGACCCCGAGGACGTCCCCGCCTCGGGCGCGCGGGTCGCGGTCGATCTTCCGCGTGCGGCGCCCGCCTTCGCCGGCTGCTCGTCCGGATACCCCACGATCCGCGGGCGCCAGCCCCGCGCCGCGTCCAGCGCGACAAAGGCGTTGAACGTGGCGCCTGTGCGCCGGGAGGTGAGCCCCTTGAGGGTGACCGTCTCGCCCTTCAGGAGCCGCGCGACGTCCGCCTTGGCGATCCTCTTGCCGAGGTACGTGCGGTAGAGGCGAAAGTCGCAGGACGCCGCCGGCTCGGGTGAGGCCGCCGCCGCGGCGCGAGGGCGCGCGCCGGGGACGTGCTCGCAGAGGTAGGGCGCCGCCTCGTAGCCGGTGTCCAGCACGTCGCCTCCGCATGCGGGGCACGTGCCGACCCTCACGCTCTGGTCGCGCGCGATGCGCGGTCGCCAGCCGTGCGCGGCGTCAAGCTCCACGAGGCGGTCCGCGGTCGTGCCGTCCCGCATCGGGATCCCCCTCAGGCGCACCGACTGGCCGCGCAGCAGCCGCTTGGCCGCGGCGGGTGAGATGGACGCGCCCATGAACGTGCGGTAGAGCCTGAAGCTGCAGGCGCCGCAGTCGCGCCACGCCGTGGAGCCGTCCGGGGCGACGACGCGCTCGCGCCGGACGTTCTCGCACAGGTACGGCGTGCGCTCGTCGCCGGCGTCAACCACGTGCGCGCCACAGACGGGGCACGTGCCGATCGCCTCGCCGCGCGGGGCGGCGGTGCGCCACGGCCGCGCGAGCCGCTCCGCGACGAAGCCGCGCACGAGCGTCACGACGCCGTCCACGAAGGCGTCGGGGTCGCCCTCGCCGCGCGCGATCGCGGAGAGGTCGCGCTCCATGCGCGCCGTGAGCTCCACGCTGCGAAGGTCGGGCGCGACCTCGTCCACGAGGGCTCGGCCGTCGGGCGTGGAGGTGAGCGTGGAGCCCTTGCGTCGCAGGTAGCCGCGATCCACGAGCGAGGTGATGATCCCCGCGCGCGTCGCGGGCGTGCCGATGCCGCC
>CACZRK010000399.1 GCA_902783515.1 uncultured Coriobacteriaceae bacterium
CGAGCTCACGCGCCCCGTCACGCTCTACCCGCAGCAGCTCGTGAACGTGCGCGTGACCGACAAGGAGGCGGCCATGGCGTCGCCCGAGGTCAAGGCGGCCGTCCAGAAGGCCGAGGCCTTCCTCGCCGGCGACGGCCGCATGCTCGTGCGCGCGTCCGGCACCGAGCCGCTCGTGCGCGTGCTCGCCGAGGCGCGCGACGAGCGCACCTGCGCCGACGCGAACGCCATCGTCCTTGCGGCGCTGGAACCGTTCAAGGCGTAGGCGCCCTTCGCCCGCGTCACGCCCGCGTCGCCCCCGCGCCTACCTCGCGACCGCCATCGCGACGACGACCGCGAGGTAGGCGGCGACGACGGCGATGCCCGCGGCGTCCACCCGGCGCAGCGCCAGCACGTGGTAGTGCGTGCGGCCCTCGCCGCCCACGTAGCAGCGCGCCTCCATCGCGTCGCCCAGCCCCTCGGCGTGCCGCAGGGCGCTCGCGAACAGCGGGACGATCAGGGAGACGACCACTCGCGCCCGCCTGGCGAGCGACCCCTCGTCCACCGCCGCGCCCCGCGCCGCCTGCGCCGTCATGACGTGGCGCATCTCCTCCGAGAGCGTGGGGATGAACCTGATCGCGATGGAGACCATCGTCGCGAGCTCGCCGACGGGCACCCCGAGCCGCGCGAGCGGCGAGAGCAGCCGCTCCGTCCCGTCGGTGATGCCGACCGGCGTCGTCGTGAGCGTGACGAGCGCGCCGGCGAGCATGAGCGCGAGCACGCGGACGCCGAGCACGACCGCGCTCGCGACGCCGACGTCGGTCACCACGAGCCACCCGAGCGACGCGACCGGCGTCCCCTCATGCACGACCAGCAGGTTCGTGATGACCGTGAGCAGCACGAAGAAGGCGAGCGGCCCGCTCGCCCGCGCGATCAGCCGCGACGGCACGCGCGAGGCGGCGATCGCCAGCGCGAGCATCGCCAGCACGGGGACGAGCCCCCATGGCGCCGGCGCCACGAAGGCGCTCACCATGTAGGCGAGGCACGCGACGAGCTTCACGCGCGGGTCCATGCGGTGCACCGGCGAGGTGCCGCGGACGTACTGCCCGATCGCGATCCGCCTCATCGCCCGCCTCCCGACCCCGACCCTGGTTCCAGCTCCGGCGTCGGCCCCGACTCCGATTCGGGCCCCGACTTCGGCGACGCCGCGCTCGCCCGCGGCGCCGACGGGCCCGCCTGCGCCGCGACCGCCCGCGCGAGCGCGTCCAGCGTGAGCGGCACCTCGCCGGCGAACGCGTACCCGCGCGCGGCCAGGTCCCGGGCGACGCGCGCGGCCGTCGGGACGTCGAGTCCCGCGCGGCGCAGCTCCTCGGCGCGGGAGAAGACCTCGGCGGGCGTGCCGTCGGCGATGACGCGCCCGTGCGCGAGCGCGACCACGTGCTGGGCGAGCGCGGCCACGTGGTCCATGTCGTGCGAGACCATGACGACGGTGACGCCGCGCCCGTGCAGGTCGCGCAGGATGTCCAGCACGCCCTGCCTCGCCTGCGGGTCAAGGCCGGCCGTCGGCTCGTCCGCCACGATCGCGCGCGGGCGCATCGCGAGGACGCCGGCGAGCGCCACGCGGCGGCGCTGCCCGCCGGAGAGGTCGAAGGGCGAGGCGTCGATCAGGTCGTCCGGCGACAGCCCGACCAGCTCCAGCGCCTCGCGCGCGGCCGACCGCGCCTCGTCGCGCGAGGCGCCCAGGTTGCGCGGGCCGAACGCCACGTCCTCGCCGACCGTCTCGGCGAAGAGCTGCCGCTCGGGGTACTGCATGACGTAGCCGACGCGACGGCGCGCCTCCCGGCGGCCGCGGCGGTCGGCGGTGGGCGCGCCGTCCACCACGACGCGCCCGGCGTCCGGCAGCCGCGCGGCGCAGGCGAGCTCGGCGAGGGTGGACTTGCCGGACCCCGTGTGGCCGATCACGCCCACGAACTCGCCGTCGGCGATCGTCAGCGACACGCCGTCCAGCGCGCGCGTCCCCGCGCCCGGTCCGTCGTAGCCGTACGTCACCTGCTCGAACGTGATTGGCACAGCGCCTCCTCAAGGTCGCGCAGCCGCGGGGTGTCCGGCGCCAGCGCCTCGCTGACGCCGAGCGCGCGCAGGCGACGGGCGAGACGCTGGGCGAAGGGCAGCTCCAGGCCGAGCGCCTCCAGCTCGTCGCCGCGCGCGAACACCTGGTCAGGCGCGCCCTCCATCGCGATCGTCCCGCGGTCCATCACGACCACGCGGTCCGCCGCGAGCGCGTCCTCCATCAGGTGCGTGACGTGCAACACGGTGATGCCGGCGGCGTGCAGGCCCGCCACGATCCGGGCGAGGTCGGCGCGCCCGGCCGGGTCGAGCATGGACGCCGGCTCGTCCAGCAGCAGGATGTCGGGGCGCATGGCGAGCGCGCCGGCGACGGCCACGCGCTGCCGTTGCCCGCCGGAGAGCTCGGCGGGGTCCGCCTGCGCGAACGCCGCCATACCCACGCGCCGGAGCGCCTCGTCCACGAGCGCGGCGATCCCCGGCTGCGGCACGCCGAGGTTCTCCGGCCCGAAGGCGACGTCGTCGGCGACGACGCTGGCGACCATCTGGTCGTCGGGGTTCTGGAACACCATGCCCGTGTGGCGTCTGATCTCAAGAAGGTCGTCCGGGTCAGCCGTGTCCCTGCCGTCCACGAGCACCCGGCCCTCGTCAGGAACGACCAGCCCGTTCACGCAGCGCACGAGCGTGGACTTGCCGCTGCCGTTGCGGCCGAGCACGACCACGTGGGCGCCTCGCTCCACGGTCAGGCTCACGTGCGAGAGGGCGTCGCGCTCGCCGTCGTAGGTGAAGCTCACGTCGCGCAGCTCGATGACGGCCATCGTCGGCGCCCTCCCTTCTCGACATCATGCGCGCCCACCGCGCCCGTCGTGCCCACCGCGCCCACCGCGCCGGCCGGGCATCTCGGGCATCAGGACATTGTGCGCCAGGCGCGTGGCCGCGCGGGCGTCGGCGGGGGCGGGCGCTGGCAAAACCAGACAATTTGCCCTGTCTGCGTCGGACGCCCTTTACAAGGGGCGCGTCGACGCGTATGCTGCGCGTCACATAGTCTGTTCAGGGCGAGGTGAAAGTCCTCACTGGCGGTATGTTCGCGCGCCTGCGCGAACGAGCCCGCAAGCGGCCCGACGGCCAGCGCCTTCGCGGCGTGTGGCCGCGAGCTGCCGAACCGGTGCGACACCGGTGCCAACGGTCATAGTCCGGATGAAAGAACAGAGTCTTGTCTCCGACAGGCAAGGCCCGATGCCCGCAGAAGCTGTGGGCATTTTTTATGCCCGCCTGTCTGGAGGGAGTTCGACCATGGCGTCACAGATCACGAACACCAACAAGTGGGACACGAGGACCCTCACCACGATGGCCCTGCTCGCGGCCATCGCCGCGCTGCTGTCGTTCATCGAGGGCGGCAACTTCGGCGGCTTCCTGAACTACGACGCGTCCTTCGTCCCGGCGGTCATCGCCGGCTTCGTCTTCGGGCCGGTGCCGGGCTTCGTCGTCGGCATCGTCTCGTGGCTCATCCACGGCCTGGTGAAGGCGGACCTGTGGGGCACGATCATGAACATGGCGTGCGTCGCCGCGTACGTGATCCCGTCCGCGCTCATCTATCGTGGTAACAAGACGCGCACCCGCGCCGTCGTCGGCCTCGCCGTCGGCTCGGTGTGCGCGGTCATCGTCATGATCCTCGCGAACCTCATTGTGACCCCGATCTACACGGGCATGAGCATGGCCGCGGTCGCGGCGCTGATCGTCCCGCTGCTGCTCCCGTTCAACGTCGCGAAGGCCGTCGTGAACTCGGTGCTCGCGTTCGTGCTGTACAAGTCGGTCTCCAACATGGTGCGCCCGGTCAAGGAGCAGGTCAGCGGCAAGTAGACCGCGGCATGGCGCCCGCGGCGTTGCGCCCGCGGGGCGCGGCCAGCAGATGATCGCAGAGGGGGACGCAGGCTCCGGGGTAGGCGCGGGGCCTGCGTCATCGTGGTAGGGGACGACGTTAGGGGACGACGTGCGGCACGCGCGTCGCGCATGACGGAAGGGCTGGTCGATGCACATGGCGCTGCAGTACGGCGACGACGCGGCGGCGAGGCCGGACGCGCCGACCGAGGGGTCGGCGACCGTCGTGCGCGCGGGCGACGAGGGCTTCGCGGGCGACCCGATCGTCTTTGACGCGGTGACTTACAGCTACGACAACCGGACGAACGCGGTCGAGGGGCTCTCGATCAGCATCCACCCCGGCGAGTACGTCGCGATCGTGGGCGGCAACGGCAGCGGCAAGTCGACGTTCGGCAAGCTCGTGAACGCGCTGTACGTGCCGGACGCCGGCGAGGTGCGCGTCATGGGCCTCTCGACGTCGGACGAGGCGAACCGCTTTTCCATCCGCAGCCGCGCCGGCCTCGTCTTCCAGAACCCCGACGACCAGATGATCACGTCGCTCGTGCGTGACGACGTGGCCTTCGGCCCCGAGAACCTGGGCCTTCCCGTCGATGAGGTCGTGGGGCGGCGCGACTGGGCGCTTGACCAGGTGGGCATGGCCGAGATGGGCGGTCGCGAGACGTACAACCTGTCCGGCGGCCAGAAGCAGCGCGTCGCGATCGCCGGCATCCTCGCGATGAGGCCGGACGTCATCGTGCTGGACGAGCCCGGTGCCATGCTGGACCCGCGCGGCCGCCGGGGGATCCTGCGCGTCACGCACGAGCTGAACGACGCCGGCGTGACGATCGTGCTCATCACCCACTTCATGGACGAGGCGCTCACGGCCGATCGCGTCGTGGTGATCGACAAGGGGCGGGTCGCGATGGACGGCACGCCCGCCGAGGTGTTCACGCAGCACGAGCGGCTGGCCGCGATGAGGCTGGAGGAGCCGTTCGCGGTGCGCCTGACGGCGGCGCTGCGCGAGCGTGGGCTGTACGTCCCGTACACCATCGACGAGGAGGAGCTGGTGGCATCCCTATGTCTGTAGTCTTCCAGGACGTGTCGTACGCGTACGGCGCCGACCAGCCACCCGCGCTGTCGCACGTGAGCCTGACGATCCCCGACGGGCAGTTCCTGGGCGTCATCGGGCACACGGGCTCGGGCAAGTCGACGCTCGTGCAGCACATGAACGGCCTGCTCCAGCCCACGTCGGGCAGGGTGATCGTGGACGGCCTTGACCTCGCCGACCGCAGGAGCCGCCACGAGGTTCGCCGCCACGTGGGCGTCGCGTTCCAATACCCCGAGTACCAGCTGTTCGCGGCCACCGTGCGCGAGGACGTCGCGTTCGGCCCGACGAACCTGGGGCTGGGCGCCGCGGAGGTGGACGGCCGCGTGCGCCGCGCCCTGGAGCGCGTCGGGCTCGCCTACGACGAGGTCGCCGAGCGGAGTCCGTTCCACCTCTCGGGCGGCCAGCAGCGCCGGGTCGCCCTGGCGGGCATCCTCGCGATGGAGCCGCGCACGATCGTGCTGGACGAGCCGATGGCCGGCCTGGACCCGCGCGGCTGCGAGGACATCCTCGGGCTGGTGCATCGCCTGCACGAGGACGGCATGACGGTCGTGATGGTCTCGCACTCCATGGAGGACGTCGCCGAGAACGCCGACGAGGTGCTGGTCATGTCCGGCGGCCGCGTGCTCATGAAGGGGGCGCCCGACGAGGTCTTCTCGCGCCGCGAGGAGCTGTACCGCGTCGGCCTGGACGTCCCGCAGGCGACGCGCTTCCAGAGCCGCCTGCGCGCGGCGGGCCTGAGCCTGCCGCAGGACGTGCACACGATCGAGGCGCTGGCCGACGCCATCGTCGCGAGCGTGGGGACGCGCACGAAGGAGCGCTACCAGGAGCTCGCGGCGCGCGCGGGCGGCGTGGCCGGCGACCGCGTGGCGCGCGCGGGCGAGGACGCGGGCGCGACGAAGGACGCGGGGGCGACGACGCAGGGGAGTGACGGGCGATGAGGCTGGGCGCAACCGTCTTCGGGCGCTACTATGCGGGCGACTCGGTCGTCCACCGCATGGACCCGCGCGCGAAGCTGCTCATCGTGCTCGTCTACATGGTCGCCGCCGTGCTCGCCGTTGACCTGTGGGGCGTCGCCGTGCTCGCCGCGTTCACGCTCGCGTGCGTCCTGCTGTCGCGGATCCCGCTGCGCGAGGTCTTTGACTCTGTCAAGCCGCTGCTGTTCATCCTCGTGTTCACGGCGCTGCTCAACGTGCTGACGGTGAGCGAGGGGACCGTGTACTGGCACTGGGCGATGCTCACGATCAGCTCGGGCGGCTTCTGGCACGCGCTCGTCTTCACGCTGCGCGTCGGCCTCATGCTGTTCGGCGCGTCACTGCTCACGCTCACGACGACGACGATCGACCTCGCCGACGGCATCGAGGCCCTGCTCAAGCCATTCGCGCGCGTCGGCCTGCCGGCGCACGAGCTGGCCATGATGACGAGCATCGCGCTGCGCTTCCTGCCGACGTTTCTGGACGAGGGCGTGAAGATCAAGCGCGCGCAGGAGAGCCGCGGCGCGACGTTTGACGAGGGCGGCCCCTGGCAGCGGCTGAAGATGCTGGTCCCGCTGCTCTCGCCGCTGTTCGCCTCGGCGTTCCGCCATGCCAACGAGCTCTCCATGGCGATGGAGAGCCGCTGCTACCACGGCGCGGAGGGGCGCACGAGCCTGCGGGCGCTGCGCTTTGGCCGCGCGGACTACGTCGGGTTCGCGATGGCGATCGTCATGGTCGTGCTGCTGGTCGTGACGCGCGTCATGCTGAGCGCCGGGGTGACCGGGCACTTTGCCTGAGCTACGCCGCACGGCTGACACGGATGAGAGGAGCACCACCGATGGACGAGATCCTGGCCTATCTGACGCATGTGCCTGCCTGGTATCTTGCGACGAGCGAGGACGGGCAGCCGCACGTCCGCCCGTTCTCGTTCGCGGCGAAGGAGGACGGGAAGATCTGGTTCGTGACCGCCACGTACAAGGACGTCTACGAGGAGCTGGTCGCCAACCCGAAGATGGAGGGCTGCAGCTGGTGGGTCGGCCACGGCTGGCTCGTCTTCTCGGGTGAGGCGGTGTTCGGCGACGTCAGCGAGGAGATGCGCGTGGCGGCGTACGAGCACCTGACCGGCCTCGGCGAGGACCACGACGGGCCCGACGACCCCAGGCTCGCGTTCTTCCACGTGGACCACATGCGTGCGCGCATCGACGACATCGACGGGAGCCACCGGCAGATCGAGCTCTAGGGGAGCGTCGCCGCCCCGCTTGCCGCCACTTTGTGGTATGCGTGCGGGGCGGGGCGCGCGGCCGCGTCGTTCATCGGTTGGACCTGCTCGACGGGATACCATGGGTGGGCAAGGTCGGCCCTGCGGGGCGTCGTGGCCGCGATGGCGCGACGACGGCACGAGGCCGGCGACTCCGTGATGAAAGGCGTTCGTCCCGTGGCATCTCCCAGCAGCTTGGCCGCGCAGTCGCCGCTCGCGCAGCGGTGGTTTGGCCTCGGCAGGTTCATCGGCTCGCACATGGTGGTCATCGCGCCGCTGTGCGTGATCCTCGGAGCGGCGTTCCCGCAGCTCTTCTCGTGGATCACCCCCGCCGTGGAGGTGCTCTTCGCGGTCATGACGTTCCAGAGCTCGATGGGGACGACGGCGCGCGGCATCCTGGACGTCATCCGCCATCCCGCGCACCTGCTCGGCTGTCTGGCGGTGCTGCTGATCGGCATGCCGCTCGTGGGATTCGTGGCGGGCAACCTGGTGCTGCACGGCCAGCACGACATCATCCTGGGCGTCGTGCTGGAGTACTGCGTGCCGATGGGCGTGACCGGCCTCATGTGGACCGAGATCTACAACGGCAACAAGCCGCTCTCGATCGCGGTGTGCGTGATCTCCACGGTGCTCGCGCCGTTCACGCTGCCTGCGATGATGCAGCTGCTCATGGGCGCGACCGTGCACATCGACGTCGCCGGGATGATGCTGGACCTGGCCATCATGGTCGCCATCCCCGCGGTCGCGGGCGTGCTCTGCAACGACCTGTCGCACGGGAAGGCGAACGCCGAGGTCGCGCCGTGGATCGCGCCGCTCGGTCGCGTCTTCCTGATCGCGGTGCTGCTCGCGAACTCCACGCACATCGCCGGCCCCATCCGTCAGATGGACCCCACCCTCCTCGGCACGGCGGCGCTCATGCTCGTGCTGGGCATGACCGGCTACTTCGGGGGCTACGTGGTCGCGCGCCTCATGCATGCCGACGTGAGCGACTCGTTCTCCATGGGCATCTGCTGCGGGTGCCGCAACATCTCGTCGGGCGCGGTGCTCACGGCGGCGTACTTCCCGGACATCACGATGTTCCCCGTGCTGATGGGCACGCTGTTCCAGCACATGATCGCCGGCGTCTTCGGCTGGTCCGTCCGTCGGCTGGAGGCGCGCAACACCCCGGGGGTGGAGACGGCGGCCTTCTCGCGAGGGGCGCGTCGCGAGCGCCGGCGGGAGCGCGGGCGGGGCGATCGGTAGGCGCGTGGTCACGGGCGCGCGGGCGTGCGCGACGGCGCACGACGGCGCGGTGCGTGCGTGCGAGACGGCGCGCGACGCTGGTCCGCGTGCGGGCATGTGTGGAAGCGCGTTGGTCGGATTTTGAAGAAGCGATGGTCATGGGTGAGATGATGCATCGCGTGATTCAAGTTCCGCGCACAGGGTATCAAGGAGTCAACAGCACATCCGAAGCGGATCGCGACTTCCTCAACGCGAACCTCTCCAACCGCTTCCGACTGTTGCCTCCCTCTCTTTCGGAGCCCTCGGTTATCCCGCCGGGGGCTCCCCTCCTTTCTGACCCCTTGTTCTGGAGCGGGCGAACGGTCGCCCGCCTGTCCGGATGACTGCCCGGCCGGCGGAAGACCGGCTTGGCTGACGCGCGCGGCTCCCTGTTCAAAAGGGGCGCGCGCGATGGAGAAAAAACCGAGCCGTGAGGTCGCCGTGTCAAAAAACGCCTTCGTGAGGTCACGGGGGCGTTTTCTTTACGATGTCAGGCCCCTCACGTACGTGTGACGATATGCGAGGGCGGTATCACCGCCGGTCAGAATTACTATCGTAATTGTGAGTTGCTAGAACTCAGGTACTCGCGAGCTCAAATACCCGAGGCGTGACCGCACGGCTCGGTTTTTTTTGGATCGCCAACCTCACGCGTGCCGTTTTAAAACGGCGTTCGTGCGGTCAGCCCCCTCGGACCCCTCGTCCCCCTCGTCCTCCCGATCCGCCTGGCTCCTCGACGCCCGTCGCCCGCGCTCGTGCCGGGCCCAGGCTATCGTCCCGTCGCCGGGCGTCCGCGCCGCGCACCGTTCTCGGTCTCGATCGCGTGCTGCACGACGGACTTGTCAAACGAGGCGAGCGTGTCACCGTTCACCATGTTGCGCGCCGCCATGAGGCAGTCGGTGAAGTCCATGCGCGTGGAGCCGAACAGGCGCACCGCAAGGCGCGCGACCTCTGGCTCCGCCTGCACCTTCACGTCGTCGAGCAGCGCCTCGATCGCCGCGCTGATCACGGGGCGCGGAACCGTGTAGACGTCGCGCAGCGTCACGACGGTGCGCGCGAGGATCTCGGGGTACGTCACGGCGTTGCCCTTCGCGATGATCTCGCGCGCGCGGCCTGAGAGCACCTCATCGTCATCAAGCAGGTAACGCAGCAGGATCGTCTCGTCAACGATGATCATGCGCCATGCGCCCCCTCAAGCTCGCGCTTGGAGAGCGACCTGATCCACACCGCGCGCTCCTGGCCGCGCAGATGCGGGTCGCCGTAGACCTTGAGCACCCCGTACGCCTTGCACTCGCAGGGGCCTGTCGCCGCGTGCGGCTTGAACGGCATGCCGCGATCCTCCAGGCTCTGCGCGATGAAGATCCGCACCGCCTCTGGCAGCGTCATGCCGATGTGCCGATAGAGCTCCACCGCGTCGCGCCGCTGCGCGTCGTCCATGCGGACCTGCAGAACCGATTGCTTCGTCGCCATCAGGCATGCCCTCCCATGCAAGCTCCGACGCGTCGGCGGTTGCTGCCGCCCGCCGTCGCCCTCCGCGTCACGTCGCCCTCCGCCCTCCGCGACCCGCCATGTCGCGCCTTCTCGACGCCCGCGAATCGGCGAACGGCATCGGTGCCCGCCGCCGCGCGACGGTCGTCGCGACCCAGAATTCGCCGAGGTGAATTCATGCGCCCGTGAGATCTCCGGCGCTGGTCGCCCCGCCGCCACGCGAAAAACCGCAATTACAAATGTACTACAGGTCACGAGTCATCCACATCGCGCGCCGAGTCGTGGAGCGGCCGGCGCTCTCAAAAAACATCTCCCGCAAGGGGATGCGGGGCGCGCCTGCGAGATGTATCCCAAGGCAGACATGGCTCGGGTGGGGGTAGCTACCGCGTGGTAGCTACCCGAGCGTCTCGTCGCCGCAAGGGGGGCGTCGGGGGCGCCCGGGCGAGTTGTTCGAGCGAAACGAGGGAGGAGGGAGAGATGGGCAACAAATTCGTCGTTGCCGATCCCGCCAGGTGCATCGGGTGCAAGACGTGCATGGCGGCGTGCCTCATGAAGCACGACGTCGCCGGCGACGTCGCCGACGCGCGCCTGCGCGTGACGCAGACCTACGACGTGTCCGCGCCGGTGGCGTGCCATCACTGTGTTGACGCGCCGTGCGCCGCCGCGTGCCCGACGGGCGCGCTGTACGAGGACCCGACGCATGGCCGCGTGGCCGTGCGCGAGGAGAGCTGCATCGGCTGCCGCAGCTGCGTGATGGCGTGCCCGTTCGGGGCCGTCCACGTGGACGTGCGGTCTGAGGCCGTGCGCATGGGCAACCTGTTCGTCGGCACGCGCTCCAAGGCCATGGTCGTGAAGTGCGACCTGTGCGTGGACCGCGAGGGCGGGCCGGCGTGCATCGAGGCGTGCCCGACCAAGGGGCTCACGCTCATGGACGACGCGGGTCTGGAGCGCCTTGCCGCTGCGCGCCGCGAGTCCGCGGTCCAGGCCTAGCGCTGCCGCGCGCCCGAGGACGGCGCGCCTGCGCGGATTGCACGAGGAAGCGCCACGAGGGCGACCCGGACGGGTCGCCACATGCATTCAAGAGGGAGGCACGTGATGGAGAAGCACGACGTCGTATGCCCGTACTGCGGCGCTGGCTGCAAGTTCAACCTGCTCGTGCAGGATGGGCGTGTCGTCGGCACGGAGCCGCTGAAGGGCGTCACGAACGATGGCGAGCTCTGCCTGAAGGGCATGAGCGGCTATGACTTCATCAATGACACGAAGATCCTGACCCCGCGCCTGCTGCACCCGATGATCCGTCGCCACAAGGGCGACCCGCTCGAGCGCGTGTCGTGGGACGAGGCGCTTGACTTCACCGCCAAGCGCATGCAGGCCATCATCGACGCCTATGGCCCCGACGCCATCATGACCACGGGCTCGTCCCGCGGCGGCGGCAACGAGGTCAACTACGTCATGCAGAAGTTCACGCGCGCGTGCATCGGCACGAACAGCGTGGACAACTGCGCACGAACTTGACACGGCCCCACTGTCCTCGGTCTGACGGACACAGTTGGCACTGCTGGTATGATGTGCAGCATCCCGGGCATGGAGAATGCCGGATGCGTCTTTCTGTTCGGGTACAACCCGAGCGCCTCGCACCCCATCGTCGCGCGTCGCATCGTGCGCGCGAAGGAGAAGGGCGCCAAGATTATCGTCGCCGACCCGCGCCACATCGAGACGGCGCGCATCGCCGACCTCTACCTCCCCATCAAGAACGGCTGCAACATCGCGTTCCTCAACGCGCTCGCGAACTGCATCGTGAACGACGGGTACGCAGACAAGGACTTCATCGAGGCGCACACGAACGGCTACGAGCAGTGGTGGGAGACCATCAAGAAGTACACCCCCGAGTCCGTCCAGGACATCACGGGGATCTCGCCGGCCGACATGCACCGCGCCGCCGAGATGTACGCGACGGCCGAGCCGTCCGCCATCATCGGCTACGGCATGGGCGTGTGCCAGCAGCGGCAGAACCTCAAGACCGTCCACACGCTGGCGGCCGTCGCCTGCGTCGCCGGCCAGATCGGCAAGCCCAACTCTGGCCTGGCGCCCGTCCGCGGCCAGAACAACGTGCAGGGCTCCTGCGACATGGGCTGCCTGCCCAACATGTTCCCCGGCTACCAGAAGGTCACCGACCCGGCCATGCGCGAGAAGTTCGCGAAGGCCTGGGGCGTGCCGGTGGAGAAGCTCTCCGACCACGAGGGCTACAAGCTGACCGACATGGTGCACCTGGCCAACGAGGGCACGCTGCACTGCTTCTACAACTACGGCGAGGACCCGGTCCAGACCGAGCCCGACTCCCAGGGCACCATCGAGGCGCTCAAGAAGCTTGACCTCTTCATCTGCGAGGACATCTTCATGACGCAGACCACGATGTACGCCGACGTCATCCTGCCGGGCACGTCCTGGGGCGAGCACGAGGGCGTCTTCACCGCGTCGGACCGCACGTTCCAGCACTTCAACGCCGCGGTGCCGCCCAAGGGCGAGTGCCGCCACGACTGGCAGATCATCTCCGACCTGTCCACGCGCATGGGCTACCCGATGCACTACGACAACACGAAGCAGATCTGGGACGAGATGCGGCAGCTGTGCCCGAACTTCTACGGCGCCACCTACGAGAAGATGGAGGGCACCGGCCACTGCGAGTGGCCGATCCCGACCCTGGAGCACCAGGGCACCGCGGACCTGTTCCCCGGCGGGCACTTCAACAAGCCCGACGGGCGCGCCGTCCTCATCGCCCACGACTGGGAGCACCCGACGGAGATGCCTGACGAGGAGTACCCGCTCGTCCTGTGCACCGTCCGCGAGGTCGGCCACTACAGCTGCCGCTCCATGACCGGCAACTGCAAGGCCCTTTCGCTGCTCGCCGACGAGCCCGGCTACGTGCACATGAACCCGGCCGACGCGCGCGCCCGCGGCATCCGCGACGGCGAGATCGTGCGCATCTGGTCGCGCCGCGGCAGCGTGTACAGCCGCGCCGACGTGAGCGACCGCATCAACAAGGGCGCCGTCTACATGACGTACCAGTGGTGGATCGGCCGCTGCAACAGCCTGACGCTGCACGCGGTGGACGACGTCTCCCACACGCCCGAGGACAAGTTCAGCGCCTGCCAGATGGAGCGCGTCGCCGACCAGCAGTGGGCGGAGCGTCACGTCGCGCAGGAGTACGCCGACCTCAAGGCGCGGCTCGCCAAGGAGGCGTCCGCCCAGGACGTCGAGCCCGCCGTCGCGTTCTCGGCGTCCCAGGAGCCCGACCGCATCCTCGTGTAGGACGCGTCTCGCGCGCTAGTCCGATCCATCGGGCGCGCCGCGCCGACGCCGCCGGGGGGGACGACCTCCCGGCGGCACCCGCCCCGGCGCGCCCCCGCATGAAGGGGATCGAGCGTGAATCGCTTCATTGCCATAGAGCCCGACAGGTGCATCGGTTGCGGCACCTGCAGCTCCGCGTGCCACGAGGGGCACGAGCGGGCGGGCCTCCAGGCAGAGCCGCGGATTCGCGTGGTCCAGATGGGCGAGGTCACCGCCGCGCTCACCTGCCACCAGTGCGAGGACGCCCCCTGCCTGGCGGTCTGCCCGGTCGGCGCCATCGTGCACGAGGACACGTACGTCCACGTCCTCGAGCAGCAGTGCGTCGGATGCCGCATGTGCGCCGTCGTCTGCCCGTTCGGGGCCATCCACCCGTCCGGCACGTCCGTCGCCGGCGTCGCGGGCACGGCGTACGACACGCCGGTGCACGCGCCCACGCTCAGCGACCTGCTGACGTGGGACCCGGGCGTGTACACCTGCGCGGTCAAGTGCGACCTGTGCTCGTACGACCCCGCCGGCCCGCACTGCGTGTCGGCGTGCCCGACGAAGGCACTGCGCCTCGTGACGGAGGAGGCCGGGTCGAGCCTGGCCGACGCCAAGCGCCTGCGCGCCGCGGACGCCGAGGGGTCGATCGCCGGGTTCATCGCCCAGGCCCAGGCGGCTGAGGAGAAGGAAGCGGGAGGTGAGGTTCGATGATCATCAGCCTGTTCGCGGCGTCCGTCGTGCTGTCGCTGCTCGCCGGCACGCTCTCCATCATGCTGCGCGCCCGCGACGCGGTCGCGAAGGGCGTCGGGTGCTGGATGGGCGCCGCCGCGGCGGCCCTGTCGCTCGTCGCCGGCTTTGCCGCCATGGTGGGGGAGGGCGCTCGCGCGAGCATGCCGTTCCTGTTCCCGTTCGCGGCGTTCACCGTGCAGCTGAACCCGCTGGAGGGCGTGCTCGTCTGCGTCATCTCGGTGCTGGCGCTCGTCGCGTTTGTGTACGGCCTGTCGTACTTTGACGAGTACCCGGGCAAGGTCGGCCGCGCCTGCATGTTCATGAACTACTTCGTGGCGTCCATGCTGCTGGTCATCACGGCCGACAACGCCTTCTGGTTCCTCGTGTTCTTTGAGCTCATGTCGCTGACCTCGTACTTCCTGGTCACCCTGGAGGAGAACCCGTCCTCCATCAAGGGCGGCCTCACGTACCTGGTCATGGCGCACATCGGCTTCGTCATGATCATGATGTCGTTCTTGGTCATGAGCGTGAAGGCAGGCTCCTTCGAGTTCTCCGCCTTCCGCACGCTCGACCTGTCGCCGGCGCTCGCGAGCGTCTGCTTCGTGCTCGCGTTCTTCGGCTTCGGCGCGAAGGCCGGCATCATCCCGCTGCACTCCTGGCTGCCCCAGGCGCACCCCGAGGCGCCGTCCAACGTGAGCGCCCTCATGTCCGGCGGCATGATCAAGATCGGCGTCTTCGGCATCGTCAAGGTCGGCGTCGACCTGCTCGGCGCCTCGGGCGCCCAGCTGTGGTGGGGCCTGCTCGTGCTGGTCGTGGGCGCCGTCTCCTCCGTCCTCGGCGTCGTCTTCGCCCTGGCGGAGCATGACGTCAAGCGCCTGCTTGCGTACCACTCCGTGGAGAACATCGGGATCATCCTGCTCGGCGTGGGCGTGTGCCTGATCGGCTCCGCGATGGGCAACCTCGTGCTGGCCGGCCTTGGCCTGGTCGCCGCGCTGTACCACACGGTCAACCACGCCATGTTCAAGGGCGAGCTCTTCCTTGGCGCCGGCGCGCTGCTCTACAGCGTGAAGACCCGCAACATGGAGCTCATGGGCGGCCTCGTGCGCCGCATGCCCTGGACCGCCGGCTGCTTCCTGATCGGCGCCCTGGCGATCTCCGCCATCCCGCCGCTCAACGGCTTCGCCTCCGAGTGGCTCACGTACCAGTCCCTGTTCGAGGCCGCGTTCCTCGGCGGGCGCGTGCCCATGGTCTTCGCCGTCCTGGCGGCCGTCGCCCTGGCGATCACCGGCTCGCTTGCCGTGACCTGCTTCGTGAAGGCGTACGGCGTCTCGTTCTCCGGCGCGCCGCGCTCCCAGGCGGCCGCCGAGGCCCGCGAGGTCCCGCTGCCGATGGTCGTCTCGCAGGTCCTGCTCGCCGCCATCTGCGTCGCGCTCGGCCTGGGCGCCCCGCTGTTCGTGCCCGTCATGGCCCACGTCGCGTCCTTCACGATGGGCGCGCCCGCGATCGTTGCCGCCGACGGCGCGGCGATCCAGAACGCCATCTCCGGCACGGCGGTCTCCACGCCGCTGATCGCGGTCCTGCTCGCCGTCGGCGCGCTCGTCGCCGTCGTCGCCGTGCGCTGCTTCGCGAAGGGCCTGGCGCCCAAGACCGAGGACCCGTGGGCCTGCGGCTACGGCTCGGAGACGAGCATGGAGCCGGTCGCGACCTCGTTCGCGTCCGACGTGAGCATGTTCCTGAGCCCGCTCTACCGCCTGCGCGAGGTCTGCACGGCCGCGTGCTGGGGCGTCGCGCACTTCTTCCAGAAGGCGACCGGCCTCGCCCGCTGGATGGAGCCGCAGCTTGACCGGTATCTGGTGGATGACGTCGCGCACGGCGTGGACGTCCTGGGCGGCCTCGCCCAGAGGATCATGAGCGGTCGCATGGGCGCGTACGTCGCCTACATCGTGGTCGCCTTCGTGGTCTTCCTGGTGCTGGCCGTGATCCTGTAGGGGGTGGTACGCATGTCAGTCTTCCTCGCCATCCTGCAGGTCGTCATCGTGACCCTGGTGGCGCCGCTCATCTCCGGCGCGACCCGCCTCATCCGTGCGAAGATGCACTCCCGCAAGGGCTCCGACGTCTTCCAGGACTATCGCGACATCGCCAAGCTCATGACGCGCCAGGAGGTCCGCTCCAACACCTCCAGCTTCGTCGCGCGGGTGATGCCGGTGCTGTACTTCGCGGTCATGGTCGTCCTCGCGTGCGGCATCCCGATGATCACGATCGCGAGCCCGGTGCCGCTGCTCGGCGACATCATCACGGTGATCTACCTGCTGGCGCTGTCCCGCTTCTTCTTCTCGCTGGCGGCCGTGGACACGAGCTCCGCCTACGCGGGCCGCGGCGGCCTGCGCGAGCTGATCGTGGGCGTCCTCGTGGAGCCGACGATGCTGCTCGCGCTCTTCGCCGCCGCCCTGGTCGCCGGCTCCACCAACATGGGCGCCATGGGGCTCGCCGTCGCCACCGGCGCGGTGTCCGCCCCGGTCGCCACGTTCCTGGCCGCCGTCGCCTTCGCGCTGGCGTGCTACGTGGAGCTCGGCAAGGTGCCGTTCGACATGGCCGAGGCCGAGCAGGAGCTGCAGGAGGGCCCGCTCGCCGAGTACTCCGGCCCGTCGCTGGCCCTGCTGAAGCTCTCCATGTCCATGAAGCAGGTCATCGTCGTCAGCTGGTTCCTCGCGATCTTCTTCCCGTTCGGCGCCGCCGCGACGCTCAACTTCGGGACGTTCCTGCTCGGGATCGTCGCCTGGTGCCTGAAGGTCGCCGTCGCGTTCGCGGTCTGCGCCGTCGTCGAGAACTCCGTGATGCGGACCCGCTACAAGCTGCTGGGCACGCAGACGTGGGCGATCTTCGGCGTGTCCGTCCTGTCCTTCGCGTTCCTCATCGTCGGCGTGTAGCCCGGA
This sequence comes from uncultured Coriobacteriaceae bacterium, assembly GCA_902783515.1. GTDB lineage: Bacteria > Actinomycetota > Coriobacteriia > Coriobacteriales > UMGS124 > CAIFEU01. The sequence goes on from CACZRK010000399.1 coordinate 16,972, forward strand.
AGGAGGATACCAATGTCATTCGGAATCGAGTCACTCCTCGGGCTGCTTGCCATCGTGGTGCCGTTCGTCGCCACCTTCGTCCTGCTGCTGCTCCCGCAGCGCTGGGCGAAGTGGGTCTGCATCAGCGGCGCCGCGCTGTCGTCGCTGCTCGTCGTGCTCGTCGCGTGGACGTTCGCGACCGGCGGCGCCCAGACGGCGGTCGTGCCCGTGCTGTCGCTGGGCGGCGTGCAGGTGCTCGGGTTCGTGTTCGACAAGGTCAGCACGCTGCTGGCCTGCGCGTTCGTTGTCATCGGCCTGCTCGTGAGCATCTACTCGGTGGCCTACATGTCGCCGAACAACCGCGAGCACCCCGACGCGCCGCGCCGTCGCTTCTACGCGTACCTGTCCATCTTCATCGGCGCGATGGCCGGCGTCGTGTACGCCAGCACGCTCATCGGCATGCTCGTGTTCTTTGAGATCACCGGGGCCTGCTCCTGGGGCCTCATCGGCTACTACCACACCCCGACGGCCACCAAGGCGGCCATGAAGGCCATGATCATCACGCACATAGGCTCGCTGGGCCTCGTGCTTGCCGCCATCATGACGTTCGCGCTGGCCGGCACCTTTGAGACGACCGCGATCGCCGGCCTGGCCGACGGCCCCAAGACCGTCGTGCTGCTCGGCATCCTGTTCGCCGCGTGGGCCAAGAGCGCGCAGTGGCCGCTGTACATGTGGCTGCCGAGCGCCATGGAGGCCCCGACCCCGGTCTCCGCGTACCTGCACGGCGCCTCCATGGTGAAGGTCGGCGTCTCGGTCTTCGCCCGCGCGCTGCTGTGCGCCGGCACGATCCCGCTGGCGGTCGGCTGGACCGCCGCGGTCGGCGCCCTGGTCACGATGCTTTTCGGGTTCCTGATGTACCTGCCGCAGACCGACATGAAGCGCTTGCTGGCCTTCTCCACGATTGCCCAGCTCGCCTACATCTTCATGGGCCTCGGCATCGCCGCCATCGCCTCCGCCCAGACCGGCGCGGGCGCCGCGGCCAGCCTCGCCTTCACCGGCGCGGTCTCGCACATCTTCAACCACGCCTGGGCCAAGACGCTGTTCTTCCTGGTGGCCGGCTCGCTGTCCTTCACGCTGGGCACGCGCATGCTGCCGAAGATCCGCGGCCTGCTGAGGGCCTACCCGGTCACGGGCGTGGCGTTCGCCTTCGCCGCCCTGGCGATCGCGGGCGTGCCGCCGATGAACTGCTTCTTCAGCAAGTTCCAGATCTTCGCCGGCGGCTTTGAGGCCGGCATGGCCAACCCGCTGCTGCTGGCGTTCGTGGTCATCATGATCCTGGAGACGGTCGCCACCTTCGCCTGGTTCCTCCACTGGATGGGCCAGTGCCTGATGGGCGAGCCCTCCGAGACCGTGTCCGCCGGGCAGCCCCTGCCCGCGGCGATGGCCGGCGTGTTCGTCGTGCTGATGGTCATGGTGGTCGTCTCCGGCCCCCTGTCGGCAACGTGGCTCGGATAGGAGGTAGGAGATGGGATACACACTCGTCAACATCCTGGGCGCGCTGCTCATCGTGACCTCGACCCTGGTGCTGCTCTCCAAGACCACGCGCCGCGCCGTCCTGTGCTACGCCGTGCAGTCGGCGGTCCTCGTCGCCCTGCTCTTCACGCTGGGCGTCACCACCGGCGCGCGCGAGCTCATCATCTGGGCCGTCACGGCGACCGTCACCAAGGTGATCTTCGTGCCGCTCGTGGTCTGGAACGTCTACAAGAAGATGGGCTGCCCCGACGAGAGCAACCTCGCGAGCAGGCTCAAGCCGGCGTGGAGCATCATCCTGGTCGCCGCCGAGGTGCTCGTGTGCTTCGTGGCCGTGGGCGGCATCCAGCTGCCGACCGCCGCCGCTGTGCGCCCGGCGCTGGCGATCTCGCTCGCGCACTTCTTCGTGGGCCTGACCTGCATCATCAGCTCGCGCAACATCATGAAGCAGATGTTCGGCTACTGCCTCATGGAGAACGGCTCGCACGTGACGCTCGCGCTGCTCGCGCCGCAGGCGCCCGAGCTCATCGAGGTCGGCATCACCACCGACGCGATCTTCGCCGTGCTCGTCATGTCCTTCGTCGTCCTGCGCATCTGGCGTGGCATGCACACGCTTGACGCGCGCGACCTCACCAACCTGAAGGGTTAGGGGGTGGCCATGAATCTCTCGATACTGCTGGTCGCGCTCCTGGCCAGCCCGCTCGTCTTCACGCTCATCATGGCCGCCACGCCCCAGAGCGCCGGTCGTCCCGCGTTCGCCGGGATGCACATGGCCTCGCTGTCCATCGTGCTCGGCCTGTCGCTGGCCGTCGGCGTGCCCGCGCTCGTGAGCGGCCAGGCCGTGGACGCCTGCGGCCTGTGGCTGCACGTGGACGCCCTCAGCGCCATCTTCGTGCTGCTCATCGGCATCATCGGCTTCCTGACCGGCCTGTTCTCGCTGCCGTACGTCAGGCACGACGCGGAGGCCGGCCTCATGGGCGCCGACCGCGTGAAGCAGTACTACGCGCTGTACAGCCTGTTCGTCTTCACGATGCTGCTCGCCGCCGCGAGCAACAACCTGATCCTCACGTGGGCGGCCATCGAGGCCACGACGCTCTCCACCGTCTTCCTCGTGGGCATCTACCGCAACCGCGACTGCCTGGAGGCGTCGTGGAAGTACGCGATCGTCTGCACCTCCGGCGTCGCGTTCGGCCTGTTCGGCACGCTGCTCGTCTACGCGAACGCGGCCGACGTCATGGCCAACCCGCACGAGGCGGCGTTCTTCACCGCGATCATGCCCTACGCGGGGCAGTTCGACCCGATGCTGACCAAGATCGCCTTCGCCTTCGCGCTCATCGGCTTCGGCACCAAGGCCGGCCTGTTCCCGATGCACACGTGGCTGCCCGACGCGCACTCCCAGGCGCCGAGCCCGGTGTCCGGCCTGCTCTCGGGCGTGCTGCTGAAGGTCGCCATCCTCGTGATCATCCGCTTCTACATGGTCGCGCTGGCGGCCGTGGGCGCCCTGTTCCCGAGCGTCCTTTTGCTCACGGTGGGCATCCTGTCCGTCGTGACCTCCGCGTTCTCGCTGGTCAGGCAGCATGACATCAAGCGCAAGTTCGCGTACCACTCCGTGGAGAACGTCGGCATCATCGCCGTCGCCCTGGGCATCGGCGGCCCGCTGGGCATCGCGGCGGCGCTGCTGCACTGCGTGTTCCACGGCATCACCAAGGCGCTGCTGTTCTGCCTGTCCGGCAACCTGCTCATGACGTACGGCACGCGCGACCTGCGCAGGATCACCGGCGTCATAGAGGTCGCCCCGGTCACGGCCACGCTGCTCACGGTCAGCCTCTTCGGCCTGGCCGGCTTCCCGCCGCTCGCGATGTTCGTGAGCGAGACCATGACGTTCGTGGCCGGCGCCTCCGCGCACCTGCTGTGGGTCGTCGTCGTGGTCGCGCTCGCGCTGACCGTCGTCATCGCCGTGATCATGCAGATCATCTCCGGCTCCGTGCTCGGGCATGCCCCCGAGGGCCAGGCGAAGGGCGACGTGGAGCCGCTCGCGCTGGTTCCCGAGTTCATCCTGCTCGCGTGCATCGTCTGGTTCGGCGTCGCGACGCCCACGCCGCTGGTGGCGGGCGTGGAGAACAGCTGCGCGATCGTGCTGCAGTCCGACGACCTGGACGCGCTGCACACGGCGCCCCTGTATCGCGCGGTGTTTGACTCGCAGGCCGCGGCGCCGCAGGCCGCCGACGTCCAGAATGGATAGGTGAGTGAGATGAGTCCCAAGAAGAGTCCTGCCGACCTGACGGGAGCGGCCGCGCCGTCGCCCGCGCGCGGCTACGAGCGCATCTGCGAGAGCCACGTGGAGGCGGTCCGCGCCGCGATTCCCGGCGCCATCCAGGACGTGGCGTGGCAGACCGACGACCAGGTGACCGTGACGGTCAACATAGACACGCTGCCCGACGTCGTCGCCTTCCTGTACTACAAGCGCGACGGCTGGCTGCCGATGATGGTCGGCAACGACGAGCGCAGCCTGTGCGGCGCGTACGCCGTGTACTACATCCTCTCCATGGAGGGCCAGGACCGCGGCTGGGTCGTCGTCCGCGGCGAGGTGGACCCCGTCACGCGCGAGTGGCCGAGCGTCACCCCGCTCGTCCCCGCCTGCGTGTGGAGCGAGCGCGAGGTCCGCGACATGTTCGGCCTCGTGCCGGTCGGCCTGCCCGACAAGCGCCGCCTCGTCCTGCCCGACGACTGGCCCGACGGCCTGTACCCGCTGCGCAAGGACGCGATGGACTACCGCTTTCGCCCCGAGCCCGTCTCCGACCTGGAGAGCTACAAGTTCCTCACGGAGACCCACGGCAAGGAGACCACGGTCATGCCGATGGGCCCCATGCACATCACGAGCGACGAGCCCGGCCACTTTCGCCTGTTCGTGGAGGGCGAGACGATCGTGGACGCGGACTACCGCCTCTTCTACGTGCACCGCGGCATGGAGAAGGTCGCCGAGACGCGCCTGAACTACGACGCCGTGACATTCCTCGCCGACCGCGTGTGCGGCATCTGCGGCTGCGCCCACTCCGTGGCGTACGCCGAGGCCGTGGAGCGCGCGCAGCACATAGAGGTCCCGGAGCGCGCCCAGTGGATCCGCGCGATCTGCCTGGAGGTGGAGCGCCTCCACTCGCACCTGCTCAACATCGGCCTGGTGTGCCACTACGCCGGCTTTGACACGGGCTTCATGCAGTTCTTCCGCGTGCGCGAGAAGGCCATGGACCTGGCCGAGAAGCTCACGGGCGCGCGCAAGACCTACGGCCTGAACGTCATCGGCGGCGTGCGGCGCGACATCCTGAAGGAGCAGCGGCAGGACACGATCCGCATCGTCCGCGAGCTGCGCGCCGAGGTGCGGGAGCTCGTGGACGTCCTCATGACGACCCCGAACTTCGAGAGCCGCACGAAGGGCGTCGGCCGCCTGGACCCGCAGATCGCCCGCGACTACTCCAACGTCGGCCCGCTCGTGCGCGGCAGCGGCTTTGACCGCGACGTGCGCTTCGTGCACCCGTTTGACGGGTACAAGGCGCTCGACCCGAGCCGGTTCAAGGCCGCCTCCCAGGCGAGCTGCGACGTGCAGGGGCGCACCCTCGTGCGCATCCAGGAGTTCTACGACTCCCTGGACATGATCGAGGCGCTGCTCGACGGCATGCCCGAGGGCCCGATCCTGACCGAGGGGTGGACCTACACCCCGCACGTGTTCGGCATCGGCGCGACCGAGGCCCCGCGCGGCGAGGACGTGCACTGGGCGATGGTCGGCGACAACCAGAAGTGCTATCGCTGGCGCGCGAAGGCGGCCACGTACAGCAACTGGCCCACGCTGCGCTTCATGCTGCGCGGCAACACCGTCGCCGACGCCGCGCTCATCATCGGCTCGCTGGACCCGTGCTACTCCTGCACGGACCGCGTGACCGTGGTGGACGTCCATGACGGCGCGACCAAGACGATCACGAAGGACCAGCTGGAGACCTACTGCGTGGACCGCACGCACTCTCCGCTGCTCGACGACTAGGAAGGGGGAGAAGGAGATGCTCAAGCTCTGGAAGCTGGAGAGGAAGACGGGCGAGGCCACCGTCGCGTACCCGTTCGCCCCGCTCCCCGTCAACAAGGACATGCGCGGCAAGCCCGTCCACGATGCCGCCGCCTGCGTCGCCTGCGCCGCGTGCGCCGTCGCCTGCCCCGCCGACGCCATCTGGATGTCGGTGGACCCCGACGCGGAGACGATCACCTGGAACATCAACTACGGCCGCTGCATCTTCTGCGGCCGCTGCGAGGAGTCCTGCCCCTTTGAGGCGATCAGGCTGAGCCAGGAGTTCGAGCTGGCCGTCACCTCAAAGGCGGACCTGCACGACCAGGCCGTCTACAAGATCCAGGAGTGCTCCGTGTGCGGGCGCCCCTTTGCGCCGCGCAAGGAGGTCGACCTCGCCCGCCGCGTGCTTGACCAGGTGGTCGGCAGCGCCGCCGCGTGGCAGCGCGACGTCCTGGACGTGTGCCCCGCCTGCCGTCGGCGCCTGGACGCGCAGCGCGCCAAGGCGAGCTGCGACGCCGCCAACGCCGCCGTCCTGCTTGAGGCGATCGAGCGCGACGCGGCGCAGGCGGGCGGCGCCGACGCGGCCGGCGCGACCGACGCCGCCGACGGCGGCACGAGCGCGGAAGGGGTGAGGTAGCATGGCCGAGCCACTGGACATGACCGAGCGCGTCCTGCCGGCGGGCCTGCAGTACCAGCCGACGCCGATCCAGCTGGACGAGAAGGTGAAGGCGGCCAAGGCGGCGCTCGCGACGTCCATCCGGCGCTCCGTGTACGCCTACCGCTGCGACCTCGGCGGCTGCAACGGCTGCGAGATAGAGATCTTCGGCTCCATCACGCCCGTCTTTGACACCGAGCGCTTCGGCGTCAAGGTCGTCCCCTCGCCGCGCCAGGCCGACGTGCTCATCTACACGGGCGCCGTGACGCGCGCGATGCGCATGCCGGGCATCCGCGCCTTCCAGGCGGCGCCCGACCCGAAGATCGTCATCAGCTACGGCGCCTGCGGGTGCACGGGCGGCATCTTCTACGACAACTACTGCGTGTGGGGCGGCACGGACAAGATCGTCCCGGTGGACGTGTACATCCCCGGCTGCCCGCCCTCGCCCGCGCAGACCGTGTACGGCTTCGCCGTCGCGCTCGGCCTGCTGGACCAGAAGCTCCACGCCACGACCGACGTCGAGAAGGACGGGGAGGAGGCGCCCGTCCTGCACCCCGGCGTGCCGTATCGCCTGCGCGTCGCGCTGGAGCGCACGGCGCGCCAGATGGCCGGCTATCGCTACGGGCGCGACCTCGTGAACGAGTTCATGGACGTCCTTGAGGGCGCGCGCTACGACGTGATGGGCGCCGTGGACGAGTTCATCCGCCGCTGCGACGACCCGCGCCGTCGTGAGATCTTCGTGGCGCTGCGCCAGGTCGTGGACGCGAGCGTGGTGGGGGACGTGAACGATGGGCGCCGCTAGCGACGCCCGCGCGACCGGCGGCGACGTGCGCGAGGCGCCGGCCGGCGCTGGTGGCGTCGCGCCGGCCGCCGA
>CACZRK010000400.1 GCA_902783515.1 uncultured Coriobacteriaceae bacterium
AGGACGAGAACGTGCTGGACACCTGGTTCTCCAGCCAGCTCTGGCCGTTCGCGACGCAGGGCTGGCCCGACGACCCGGCGCAGATGGAGGGGCACTACCCGACTACCGCGCTCGTGACCGCCCGCGACATCATCGCGCTGTGGGTCGCGCGCATGGTCATGAGCTCGCTGTACTTCACGCACGAGATCCCGTTCCACGACGTGGTCATCTACCCGACGGTCCTCGCCAAGGACGGCACGCGCATGTCCAAGAGCAAGGGCAACGGCGTGGACCCCATGAAGCTCATCGAGGAGTACGGCGCCGACGCCATGCGCTTCGGCCTGCTCATGTTCGTGACGAGCAACCAGGACGTGAAGTTTGACGAGAAGAAGATCGCGAACTGCAAGAGCTTCGTGACCAAGATCTGGAACGCGAGCCGCTTCGTGCTCACAAACCTTGACGGCTACGTGCCCGGCGACCCCAAGGCGGTCACCGACGCGGACAAGTGGATCTTCTCGCGCCTGGCGAAGCTGGCCGCCGAGGTCGACCACGACCTGCACGAGTACCTCTTCGGCGACCTCGCGCGCACGCTGTACGCGTTCTTCTGGAACGAGTTCTGCGACTGGTACATCGAGTGCTGCAAGGGCGCCCTGCGCGACGCCCCCGAGGGCGAGGAGCTCACGGCGGAGCAGGCCGAGGCGCGCCTGCAGACGCAGCGCAACCTCGTGTTCGTGCTGGACACGGCCCTGCGCCTGCTGCACCCCGCGATGCCCTTCGTCACCGAGGCGATCTGGCAGCGCCTGCCGCTCACGCCCGCGCAGCGCGCGAGCGCGTTCGCGCAGGACGGCGACGACGAGAAGGCGCCGGCGCTGCTCATGCTCGCCCGCTGGCCCGAGGCCGACGCGCTCGCGCCGCTCGTGGACGAGCACGCCGAGCACTCCTTTGAGCTGCTGCGCGCCATCGTCGGCCAGGCGCGCTCGCTGCGCGCGCACTACGCGATCTCGCCGCGCCAGGAGCTGGCCGTCACGGTGGACGCCGAGCCCGACGACGTCGCCTGCCTCGAGAGCGCGCGCGAGCAGATCTGCGAGATGGGGCGCCTGTCGGAGCTGACCGTGGCCACCGGCGCCGAGAAGCCCGCGGGCAGCGTGAGCGCGTTCGTGGAGAACATGCGCGTCTACGTGCGCCTGGCCGGTCTCGTGGACTTTGAGAAGGAGGCGGCCCGCACGGCCAAGGCCCTCGCCAAGGCCGAGAAGGACCTCGCGTCCGTGCAGCGGGTCCTCGGCAACCCCGGCTTCATGGCGAAGGCGACCGACGAGGTCATCGCCGAGAAGCGCGCGAAGCTCGAGGAGCTGACCGCGAGCATTTCGCTCATGAAGGCGCAGATCCAGGACTTCTCGTAGGCGGACGCGCCGCGCCGTCGCGCGGCGGGGACGAGATCGGGTGGCGGTCGGCCGACGTCGGCCGCACGGAGACGAGGTGGCCGGGCGTGCGCGCTCGGCCACCTCGCGCATGATGGGGGGACCGCGATGACGGAGACGAACGCGCGCGTGACGAGAGACGACGGCGCGTGGGTGCCGCCCTTCGAGCTCGGCGCGGGCGAGGACCTTGGCTACGACGAGGCGATCGCGCGGATCGAGGCGGCGCGCAGCCTCGGCATCGACCCGTCGCTCGAGCCGATCCGCGCCCTGCTGGACGCGCTCGGCCATCCCGAGCGGCACTACCGCAGCGTGCAGGTCGCCGGCACGAACGGCAAGACGTCCACCTCGCGCTACACGGCGGCGCTGCTGCGCGCGAGCGGCCTGCGCACGGGGCTGTACACGAGCCCGCACCTCGTGCGCTACGAGGAGCGCGTGGAGGTTGACGGCGCGGTGACGAACCCGGGGGCGTTCGCCCGCGGTCTCTCGTGGGCGCTCGCGGCATGGGAGCGCGTCCGCGCGACGCGGCCTGAGGTCGCGGCCCGCGGATGCACGGAGTTCGAGCTGCTCACGGCTGCCGCGCTTGCCCAGTTCGCGATCGCGGGGGTGGACGTTGCTGTCCTTGAGGTCGGCCTCGGCGGCCGCTGGGACGCGACGACCGCGGTGCGGACGTGCGCGTGCGCGATCACGGGCATCGGCCTGGACCACACCGCCATCCTCGGCGACACGCTCGCGGCGATCGCCGGCGAGAAGGCTGGGGTCATCCACGCGGGCGCGCCCGTCGTGCTCGGCACGAACGCCATCCGTCCGCCCGAGGTGGCGGACGTCATGCGCGAGCGCTGCGCTCGTACGGGCGTGACGCCGCGCATCGTCGTAGACGAGGGCGACGTGGCCGGCCTTCCCGCATGGATGCGCGACCTGCCGCGCGCGACGTTCGCGCAGACGCACCGCCCCCAGGGGCTCGGTGACGAGATGGGGCTGCGCGTGCGCCTCGTCACGCCGGCGACGGGGGAGGGGCGCGCATGGGAGGGGATCCGGCTGATCGCGCCGTCCTATCAGGCGCAGAACGTCGCCTGCGCGCTCGCGCTCGCCTCGGAGGTGACCGAGGTGCCCGCTCCGGCGGCGCGGGCGGCGATCGCCTCGTGCCCGACGCCCGGCCGCTTTGAGGTCGTCTCACGCGAGCCGCTCGTCATCCTGGACGCCTGTCACAACCCGCAGTCGGCGGAGGCATTCGCGAGCGCCGTGCGCGACGCGCAGCCCGACCGCGCACTGCGGCCGACGCTGCTGTTCGGTGCGCTTGCGGACAAGGACCACCGGGGGATCGCGTGCGTGGTCGCCCCGCTCTTTGACGACATCGTCGTGACACAGAGCGATTCGGAGCGCGCGCTGCCTGCGGCCACGCTCGCCCGCGAGGTTGCCGAGGTGACCGGGCGGGAGCCGCGCGTGTTCGCGCGCGCGCAGGATGCGCTCGCGGCGCTGCGGGGCAAGCCGTTCGTGTGTTGTGGCACTATCACGCTCATTGGCGAGATCGACGGCCTCCTGCGATGACGTCTGCTAGACTCAACCGTGCATGTATGTGTGTTTCGGCGAGCTCCAGGCGGCATGAGGCGCGACGTGGAGCGCACTCGCCAGTCTAGACGGCGTCGTGCCTATCCCAGAAGGGAACCAACCGTATGTCCGAGCTACTCTCACTCATCTTCACGCCGCAGGTGCGCATGGTGCTCGTGCTCATGGGCGTGTGCGTCGTCATGCTCTACCTGCTCTCGATCGTCTACGTGATCAAGGACGCCCGCGCGCGCGGCGCCGCGGCGTGGTGGGCCTGGGGCATCGTCTCCGTCATCCCGCTCGTCGGCCTGGTCGCCTACCTGATCCTGCGTCCGAACCAGTATGCGATCGATCGCGACGAGCAGGAGCTTGAGATCGCGCTGCGCGAGCACGAGCTGCTCCGCTACGGCACCTGCCCGACCTGTGGTGCGCCGATCGACCGCGACTTCATCGTGTGCCCGATGTGCGACACGCAGGTCCGCAACGTCTGCCCGAACTGCCACCGCCCGCTTGACGCGGACTGGAAGGTCTGCCCCTACTGCAGGACGCACATCTCGTAGGCGCGCCTGGCATATGATCGTGACGAGGGCCTCGGACTCCTTGGGAGTCCGAGGCCCTTTGCGTGCGCATGGCGCGCGCGGGGCGGCCGTGCGTCGCCTGGGGGGCACAGGCGTGTCGGCTTGGGCGGCAGCCTCGCCAGGGGAGGGAACAGGGAGGGGACGCGCGTGCCGTCTGTGCGCGACCGGGAGCGCACGGCGTCGGATCGGCGTGCGTGCGGGGCCGATCGTGACGCCCGCGATGAGATGGCCGATGCGCGGGGACGTGACTGACGCGCGGCGGCGACGCATGAAAAAAGGGGAGCCACCTTGCGGTGGCTCCCCTCGTCAGTGCTCTGAAGGCGTGACTTACGCCTGGGCCTGCTGCAGGCAGTCGTTCACAGCGGTGAAGATGGCCTTGGAGGTCACGGACGCGCCGGAGACGCCGTCAACGCCGTCGGTGCCGTTGGCCTCGACGATCTTGGCCGGGAGCTGCTCGATGGCCTTGGAGCCGACGCCCTGGGTCTCGGAGTTGTCGCCAACCTCAACAGCGGTGATCTTGCCGCCGGAGATGGTGACGGTCACAGGCACGTCGCCGCCGATGCCCTTGGAGGACGCCTGATAGGTGCCATCCTTGAAGGAGCCAGCGGCGGCCTTGTCAGCAGCAGCGGACTTGTCGGCCTTGGAGGAAGCGGCAGCCTTGGTGTCGGCCTTGGAGGAGGCGGCAGCCTTGGTGTCAGCCTTGGCGGAGGACTCGGCGGCGTTGGCGGCCAGGGTCAGGCCACCGAAGCCGAGGCCAGCGACCAGGGCAGCGGACAGAGCGACGTTACGAACCATGGTCTTATCCATGACGAACCCCTTTCGTGTAATGAGCGATCGCCAGGGACCGGTTGATCGAAGGCGCACTCCGTTTACGACACGAATGCATTTTGTCCCAATCGACGCGAGGGTGCACGTCCGTCGGCGGATATCACGGAGTTGTGACGCTTTGTACATCTCACCTTCACATACCGAAGGAGTAGCCAATAAACAAACCTTGTCGAGATGCAGCCCGCACTAAATTATTTCGGTTCATACATGCGTATTGTCGATATGGAATGCGTGATCGCGCAGGGCGTTCACCTGCGTTTTCAGCATGTTCGTCACGCTGGCGGCCGCGTGCATGCGCCACGGCATGCCCTCGCCTGAGGCGCGGGCTGTTCCGCCCGGAACCGATCACGGCGCCGGCTCGGCGGGCGTCGGGCCGGGGCGTGCGGAGGGGCGTCGCGGACGAGCGGGGCGAGGCCTGCGCGGCCACCGGCGACGGCATTCCGCGCGGCCGCGCAGGCGTCTGCGAAGATACCGTGAAGCGCCCCATGGCTTTCTGCGATTTCGTGCGTCCGCGGATTGTTGAGTGGAAATGCGAGGCTGGACATTGTATCTTTAACAACGCATGCGCATGGGGCGCATGCCATAGACTATTGGCCCCCGAGACAGGTCGTTCTTCGACCCGACACCTTCAGCACCTCGCGGTTCGGTGACAGTCGTAGGCGATGACCATGACGATCGGGGCCCCGTTTCCGAAAGGGGTCCACTCTTGAGTGAGCTCAAAAACCCTTCCATCTTCTCGCTTGATGACATTGACGAGAAGGAGATGGATGGTCTCGTCGACAAGACCATTATTGACTTCGACGAGGGCGACATCGTCAAAGGCACCGTCGTGAAGATCGCCAACGACGAGGTCCTGCTTGACATCGGCTACAAGTCCGAGGGCGTCATCCCGGCTCGCGAGCTCTCCATCCGCAAGGACGCCAACCCGAGCGACATCGTCTCCCTGGGTGACGAGATCGAGGCCCTCGTGCTCCAGAAGGAGGACAAGGACGGCCGTCTGATCCTCTCCAAGAAGCGCGCCGAGTACGAGCGTGCCTGGAACCGCGTCGAGGAGAAGTTCAACG
>CACZRK010000401.1 GCA_902783515.1 uncultured Coriobacteriaceae bacterium
CGGGGGCGTTCTGCTGGCTGTTCTTCTTCGTGATGGACGCCGGCATCAGGCTCCTGTGGGTCGTGGCGCCCGCCGCGCTCGGCGGCACGCCCGCGTGGTGGCCTCTCGTGCCATGCACCCTGGGCGGCGTGCTCGTCGGGCTCTTCCAGCGCAGATGGCCCGGCAGGCCGCGCGAGATGCGCGAGGTGATGGCGCGAGTCAAGCGCACGGGGCGCTACGAGTACCAGGGCGTGCTGGTGGACTTCGTCGGCGCGCTGACGCCGCTGTTGTTCGGCGGCAGCGTCGGGCCTGAGGCGGGGCTCGTGGGCATCATCGCTGCTGCCTGCACGTGGGTGGGCGACCGCATGAAGTTCCTCGGCAGGGAGTTTCGCGACCTCGCGCAGGCCGGGATCGTCGCCGTCCTCGGTGCGATGTTCGACGCGCCCCTGTACGGCCTGGCGGTCCCGGTCTTCGGCACCGGTGAGGAGCGGGAGAGCATGGCCGATGCGAAGGTGCTCGTGGCGCGGCCGATGAAGATCGCCGCCTACGTCGTCTCCGCCGCGTCCGCCCTCGGCGTGATGGCGGGTCTCGGGAGCCTGTTCGGCACGCTCGGCGGTCTGCCGCGGTTCTCGGGCTTCCAGCTCGGGACGCGCGAGCTCGTGCTGCTCGTCCCCGCCGTGCTCGCGGGCACGCTCGTGGGCTGGCTCATGCACCCCGCGAAGGCGCTCTGCGCCCGATTCGCGTCGGCGGTCGGCGAGCGCCCGATCCTGCGCGGCGTGATCGCCGGCGTCGTGCTTGGCGCGCTGGGGTGCGTGCTGCCCTTCACGATGTTCGCCGGCGAGGAGCAGGCGCGGCAGCTGCAGGACGGGTGGCAGGCCATGGCGGCGGCGCCCCTGGTCGCGACGGCGCTGGCCAAGCCGTTCGTGCTCAGCCTCTGCATCGCCTTCGGCTGGCGTGGGGGTCGCTTCTTCCCCATGATCTTCTCGGGCGTGGCGATGGGCTACGCGATGGCGCTGCTCTCCGGCGGCGACCCGGGGTTCTGCGTCTGCGCATGCACCGCGGCGACGATGGGCGCGATGATGCGCCAGCCGCTCATGGCCGTGCTGCTGCTGGCGCTGTGCTTTCCCGTGAGCTCGCTGCCGGTGATGCTCGCGTGCGCGGCGGTCGGGTCGGTCGTGCCGAACCCGTTCTGCGAGGGGCGCGGCGGTCATGGCGGCGAGGGCGGGGGCGAGCGCGAGCGTCACGTCGACGGTCGTCTCGCGTCGTGAAGCCCTAGCTGTCGCTCGGTCGGCGCCTCGCCACGTCCCTCGTTGACCTAGTTGATGACGACAGGCCTGTCGTCATCCCTCGTGCCTGCGGGGATGCTTCTCCAGTCAATGCACCGCATGTCGCCCGTGAGCTCGACGATCTCCGCGGCGGGCGCTTCGTACGCCTCGACTGCTTCCTGCTCCTGACCTGTCACTGGCTGCCTCCGTTGACGTCTCGGCCATTGCCTGGCTGCGTGCGCATGATAAGGTGTGCCCCGGCAGTGCAAAGGCAAGATGTGTGGAAGTTCACGGGAACGAGATGCGAGGGGGCGCCGGAGCGGCGGCTCGGCATGGCCGCGGCCGTTGTCCCGCCGACGGACCTGCGACGGGAGAGGGGCGACGCGACGCGCGCTCTGTCGCGCCAGCGTCGCCCCGGTCGTACGTCCGTTTCGGCGGCAGCCTCACGCCCGCTCCCGCCGCCGTCCAGCCGCGCACCACCGCATCGCGACCGTCGTGAATTGCGCGCGAGCCCTACTTCCGCAGGCTCGCGGCGTTCGTGCCGGCGATCTGCCCGGAGACGAAGGTCCAGGACTGCGCCTGGCCGCCCCAGGGGGTGTAGGGCTTGCCGTCGGCGTTGCAGACGCCCTCGGAGTCCTGGCCGACCGCGAAGAGGTTCGGGATGGGCGTGCCGTCCTCGCGCAGCACGCGCATGTCCGCGTCCACCTCCAGGCCGCCGACCGTCGCGTACGCGTAGCCGCAGCACGCGACCGCGTAGATCGTCGCGTCCTCATCGATGCCGGCGGCCTTCGCGGTCGCGGCGAGCGTCTCGGCGTCCATGTCGAGCGCCTGCGCGAGCGCCTGCACGCCCTCGGCGCTGGTCACGTCGCCGAACTGCTCGCCGACGCTCAGGACCGTCTCGACGTCGGACACGGGCGTGCCTGCGGCGGGAAGCTTCCCGCCCTGGTTGATGAACATGGACGTGAGCTTCGCCTGCGCCTCGGAGAGGCCCGCCGTCTTGATCCGCTGGACGTCGTCGGCCGTGTACAGGACGTAGTAGCGATAGCCCGGCGCGAGGACCACGTCGCTCATGCCGCCCCCGAGGGCGTCGGAGGTGCCCCACGGCTCGCCGCCGATCGTGACCATCGGCTGCTCGGTCGTGAGCGCCAGCGCCGTGAGCAGCGCCTTCTGGTCGGCGGTGAGGTCGTCGGTGCGGATGATGGTCGCGACCTGCGGGATGTGGATCATCGGGAGCGTCCCCATGCCGTAGGTGGCGCCGCCTGCCGCGATGCCCATCCTGATGCCCGTCCCGTCGTTGAGCGTGACGCCCAGCGTGTTCGTGGGGGCGCCCAGGTACGTGGTCATCATGTCGGCGTTGCCGATGAAGCCGCCGGTCGCCAGCACGACGCTGTTGCCGCGGACCTCGTAGGTGGTCCCGTCGTAGGCGGTGGCGACGACGCCGGCGACCGTGCCGTCCTCGACGATCAGGTCGGTCGCGCGCAGCTCCGTCTGGTAGGCGCTCTGCGGGCTGAGGGCGTTCGC